>CAIXLU010000120.1 GCA_903920315.1 uncultured Oscillochloris sp. | reverse complement strand
GGTAGGGGCGGCTCGCGAGCCGCCCCTACGTTACGAGGACTCCCTTGTATTAAAGGGGTTGGGGGTGAGGGCCAGACTCCTACTTCAAGAACAAGTTGAAGTCAATATGCTCCCACGTCGGGCTGGCGATGGTGGTTGCCTGTACGTCGCCCTTCGCGGCGGCCTTCAGCACAGTTTCCACCTCAGCACCGGCACCCAGAGTCTCCGGGCCAAGGACGTCCACATCGCCGGTGAGCAACTGGGCCACAGCCTGGTTGGTATCGGCGATGAATTTAATCACCACCTTCTTGATCGCCGGCGCGCCCTTGTAGTAGTTCGGGTTGGCCGTGAAGGACATGCTCTGGCCCTTGACCCAACTGTCAATGACGTAGGGGCCAGTACTCAGCGGGTGCTCGGTGATCTCGGCCAGAGTCTGCCACTCCTTGGCCGGTACGTCGGCCAGCTTGCGTCCATCGCTCAACACCTGATGCGCGGGGTACGCACCGAGCGAGTAGATGAAGTACTCAGGCCACTGCACGCCCGGTAGGTAGGTGACGGTGTAGCTGGTATCGCTCAGGAAATCAACTTTGGCCGTTGACTTGCAGATCGTGAAGTCCTGCGCGCCCGAATCGGGGTCGCAATCAATCTTCCGGGCAAGCTCGAAGTCGGCCTTCACCAGCGGCTTGCCGTCTTGCCACTTGATGCCCGCGTTGTACTCGAAGGTCACTGCGAGCTGCTTCATCTTCACCGTGCCGCTCTCGTAGGTGACGGTCTCGCCAGCGGCGTTGATCACCTTGACGCCGGGGGCCAGGGCGACAGCCTCACCATCGGTATTCCAAACCTTGTCGCCAGCCTTGACCTCAATATCGGTATTGGTAGCACCACCGTTGTCGAGCTTCGGCAGTTTCTTCAGATCAACGGCCTGATAATCGTAGCTGTACTTCGTGTACGAGGCACTGCCGATAAGATACGCCGGGATGCGCTGCGAGGCCGAGCTCTCAATCGTCGCCCAGAGGGTTGACGGCTCCTGGGTGAAGCCCAGCACCACCGTGTCGCCATCCTTCACCTTCCACTCGCCGATATTGGCGGTATAGTACTCGGTGGGGTTGGGCTTAAAGCCCTGGACGCGGTTGCTGGCGGCGGCAACCTCCGTGCGGTTGAAGAGCGGCAGGCTCACCATATCCTTCGTGAACTCCTGCTCGAAGATCGCATACTGCTTCGCCCGCTCGGTGCGGTCGAGGGTGTTGTTGGCGGCGTTGATCGCCTTGTTGGCGGTGTCGTTACACCAGCCCATGTAGTTCTGACCTACCCAGCCATTTGAGGGCAGCGGAATCTGGTTGCAGGAGTAGAGCGTCTGTCCCTTGGGATCAGGCTCACCCACCCAGGCGTAGCCACCTAGCTCGAAGTCGCGGTGACGAAGGCCGGTACTGGTGCCGAACCACCACGAGGATGGAGCGTAGGTCGGGACAATCTGGATGCCGCAGGCAGCCATCTGCTGAATGAAGACGGCTGACCAAGTTCGGCGGAATTGGGCGTCGGTGGTGGTGAAGCCCAGCGAGAGCGGGTCGCTGGCCGCATTCGCCCGCACCGTCTCGCCTTCGGCCAGCTTCCAGCCAGCCTCTTCCAGCAGCGCGGCACCCTTCGTCGCATCAAAGGGGTAGGTCGTAATACCCGTGGTAGCCTCTGCCCAATGGCCCTTCGGCACGTTTGTGTCCATCAGCAGGCCCGCCTGCTGATCGGCGCTGAGGAAGGGGTAGACCGAGGAGATCAGCTCGGGGCGGTTGGTGCAGTAGGCGATGGCCTGTCGCACCTTCAGGTCGCTCAGGATGGGGTGCGGTGTGGTGAACTCACCCTGCGCAATCGGGGCCGTCGGCGCGGTCGCCGCAGATGTTGCGACAGGAGCAGCCGTCTGCTGCACAATGACCGTCTGAACCTGGGGCGCGGCAGTCTGTATGACCACCACGGTCTCTTTGATCGGGGCGGCGGCGGGGGCACCGCCACATGCGCCAAGGACGGGAATAAATAGGCCAAGCGCCATAAGCCCGGCGACCGAGCGTTTGGAGAAAGTACGCATTGTCGTTCAGTCCTCCTAAAAACAAACTGGAACCTGTTGGTGACACAGCGAGTACCTCGCCGACGTAGGGGAGTATCGGCGCGTGGAGATCATGCGTGGGGAAACCACCTCCCTTCGCATAGGGCAGGCGAGGGATCGTACAGTACGGTGCAGCGAACCTACTGCCTAACATGAAAATAGCCGATAGCCGATAGCCGGGCATCAGCAGCCATTTTCATCGGGTGTTATGCGCGAATCGCATGGACATCTGTGAGGATAGGCGATCTGAGTGATAACGGTGAGCATAACGAAAGAAATATCGCAATGATATGTAAAGGAGTATACGGCGTAATATCGGGCGTGTCAAAACCTCGCGTCGCTGCCGCAGGGAGGGTTGGCCGACACAATAACGCCCCCTGCCGTTGATGGGCAGGGGGCATAACGCTAATGGGCAACTAGTCCTTCACCGCTTCCTTCAGCGTGCTGCTTGCGCTGAAACCCGGTGTTTTGGTTGCCGGAATGTGAATCTTGTCGCGGGTCTGTGGGTTGACGCCTTCACGGGCTTGCCGTGAGCGAACCTCGAAGGTGCCGAAGCCGGTCAGTGTGACCTTCTCACCTTTGGCCAGAGCCTCGGTGATCACGTCGAGCGCCGAGTCGACAACGAGCTTCGTCTCTTTCTGTGAAACGCCCGCCTTCTCGGCCACGGCCTTGATGAAATCAGTTTTCTGCATCAGTGCAGCCCTCCTCTATACCGTAACACGTATAAACGCTTATTTCCCGTCAGAACGCAGTATACCGCCCTTGTCAAGACCCCTAGGTGATATAGAAGCCCTAGACGGCATTTCAGAATTTCCAACCCCGTTTTAGCGCATCACAAAGCCATGAAATTTCAGTACATACGTACCTATTTTTCGTTCAAACAAGGTTTTGCAACGAACACGAGCCGCCGAGCTAACCGTCACAACCAGTTTAAGCAATACCGCAGAAGTAACGCGGTCATGTCATGCTGAGCGCAGCGAAGCATCTGTCCCGGTTTCCTGTCAGACCCTTCGCTGCGCTCAGGGTGACATGGGTAGTGGATCGGAAGTCACAGCGTTACTTATGCTCTACTGCCAGTTTAGGATTTTTAGAGCAACGTATGTGCCGTCCGCAGCACCGTACTCAGGGCGATACGATCCATACACTCGACCGGGTCGGTGTGGCGCGGGCAGACATCGAAGCTGCTGCACGGGCTACATGGCACGCTGGCACGCAGCACGATGTTCTGCGCCGGGTCGCCCCACGGCCCGAAGCGTCCGGGGTCGCTTGGCCCAAAGAGGTGGATTGTTGGCACACCCTGGCTGACGGCGATGTGTAGCGGCCCGGTGTCCGCGCCGACGACCAGGGCGGCGTGGCCGAGCAGGGCGGCCAACTGGCCAATGCCGGTGGCCCCGGCGACGTTCAGGGCGGGGTGGCGCATGAGGCGGGATACGTGGGCGGCCAGATCAACCTCGGCAGGCCCGCCGGTAAGGACGATGCGCAGATTCTGCTCGGCCAGGGCGTCGGCGAGGGCGGCCCAGCGCTCGGGGGGCCATGCCTTGGTCGGCCCGCTCGCGCCGGGGTGGATGGCCACCAGCCGCTCACCAGGGGCGAGGTTTGCGGCGATCCACTCCGCCGCCCATGCCTGCGCTGCGTGGTCAGGCGTGAACCGGAGGCGGGAGGCGGGAGGCAGGAGGCAGGTGGCAGGTGGCAGGAGACCGCGAACTGCGGGGGAGGAGTCTCGCTCGGATTCACGCAGTTTGCACACCACATCATGACTCTGTCCGGTGACATGCGCGGCGGGATCGTAGGGCAGGGCGTCGCTGAGGAAGGGTGCGCAGAGCGGGTGAGCGTGGCCGATGCGACGGGGGATGCCGGCCAGGGCGACGAGGGCCGCGCCCCACCAGTGGTCGTCGCGCAGGAGCAGGGCGGCGTCGTACCGGGAGCGGCGCAGCAGAGCGGCGTAGCGCAGCAGCAGCCAGTAGGGGTGCAGTGGGTTCGAGTTGCTGGCGCGGGTGAAGCCGGGGAAGGGCAGATCGAGCAAGACATCAAGATCGGGGTTTGTGGCCCAAATTACCCGCGACCAGGGGCCGACTACGCCGGTGATCTGGGCCTGCGGCATCGCGGCGCGCAACTGTCGCAGGGCCGGAGTGGCCAGGAGCAGGTCGCCCAGGGCATCGGGTTTAAGGACGAGGATGCGCTGGATCGGTGATCTGCGGCGGGTGCCGAGCCGGGACAGGATGGCGAGGATGAGGAGAAAGAAGTGGCGTATTCGGTACATAGCGCACGAGGGATCGCGGGGGAACTTCGCTCCCCCGCGATCCCTCTCCCCTAGACAAGATTGCAGATTGCAGATTTTAGATTGCAGATTTGCCGCAACAGGATGCACTGCATGTACCCAAACTATCAAGTACCTGCGAACCTTGTCTTAGAAGAGCATCGCCCCCGACTCGCGGGCCAGTTGGCGCAATCGCTCGCTGGTGGGCTTGTTGCCGCGCTTCTCCTCTTGATCGGCCAGCGTGTTGAGCTGCGTGACGAGAGTGGGCGTGATCTTAGCCACATTCTTGCGCAGCAGTTTAGTGGCCTCCTGGGGCGTCTCGACAAGCATTAGCTCGTTGATGAAGCGCTCTTCAGGCGAGAGGCGATTCTGAATAATCTCGACCGCCGCCTCGCCGAGTGCGTCAATTCGGGCGGCTATTTCCGCTTGGCCAGCGCGCTGAGCCGCGCCGATATTGGCCGAGAGGACCATCAGGAACGCTTCGCTCACCTGATCGGCGTTGGCGTGAAGGGACGCCATCGGGTCTTCGGCGGTGAGGACAGTATGGAGGAGTTGACTGCCCGCCTCAAACATCTCCTGGGCCTGACGATCAAGCTCCTCAACCAGATCAAGGATGCGGGTCCGGCGGGCGGTGAGCGCCTCGGCTTCAGCCGTCTGCCCCGCAGACTCCTGCTGCTCGATCCGCGCCGTCCATGCCTCAAAAAAGCCATAGTCAATGAAGGCCCGCAGATCGGCTACCGTCTCCTCAAGCTCGTCGTCGGGCACCGCAGCCAGACGATCCAGCGCAGCGGCGATCTCGGCCTCTTCCTCCTCACTCGGTTCGCCATCACCCAGCGCAGCGGCCAACTGATCGCGTATCTGCTCCAGCAGCGCCCGCGAGTCCGTCTGGCTCGGCGGGGTCGAGCCGATAAAGGCATCGAGGGTAGCAAAAAATTCAGGAGTCAGATCAGCGCGATTGGCCGCGACTACCTCATCAAAGCCGACCCCATCAGCGACGGCACCGGCCAGTTGGCTGATCAGTTCAACGCGACGGCGCTGGGCGTCGAGCATCTCACGCGAGATCCCATCAGCTTCCAGAACCACATCCAGGAGCGAGGGCAGGGTGAAGAAGCGGCGCGGGTTGAGCATATAGGCTCGTGGCGCATTGGGCGGCAGCGACTTCATGATAAAGCTGCTGGCCTCGCCGACGAAGCGCTCCTGCTCACCGGGTGGAGCGTTCAGCTCCTGCGGGAAATAGACGAGGCAGAGCTGCTTAGCGCCGTCGTGGTAAATCAGCGGCGTACCGAGCATACTACCGGTCTGACAGTTCGGACAGACGGCCACGTTCAACTGGCCGCTAAGCAGAGCCTGCTTCAGCTCAGGCTGCTGGGATACATCAACCAGTGTATAGACGCCGGCGCGGAAGGGCGTACCGCAGGCGGGGCAGGTTATCTGTACCGGCTGGGGGGCAACAGGGGGCATGTCGGTCTCCAATGATGGCAGGTAACTGTCTGGGAGCCAATTATACCAGACGGCGCTAGGCGGGTTCACGCGGGTGGCGCGATGTCAGGGCTGGAGCAAAATCAGTACGCCCCCTCACCCCCCAGCCCCCTCTCCCAGAACGGGAAAGGGGAGCAGATCGCTCTCTGATGCAGAAATCTCCCCTCTCCCTCGGTGGGAGAGGGGCAGGGGGTGAGGGGCGCGGTTGGCGGTTTCCTCACATATCAAGTCGTACCTTCGCGCCGAAGTTCTTCTTGTCCTTACTGGGGAAGTAGGTCAGGCAAGCCGCATCCAGCAAGTCAGCGCTGAGGGTTGGCGTCTCCATGTTGTACTTGGCAATCGAGAGCATTTGGTCAATGATGTCGCGGGGCTGGCACATGCGGAAGGGTCGCTCGTCGGGCAGGTACCATTTCTTGATCAGGTAATCAACACCGCGATCATCGTAGGGAATCCGGCGCACCTTACACATGATCTTCCAGATTTCGCGGTACTGCGCCTCGGTCGGGTCAATGATCTCGAATTTGAACTTGATGCGCCGCAGCAGCGCGTCGTCGCCGAGATCCTTGGGGTCAAGGTTGGTACTGAACATAATGAGTTGGTCGAAGGGGATCTGCATCTTCTGCCCCGTCACCGTGTTCAGGTAGTCGTAGCGCTTCTCCAGAGGCACAATCCAGCGGTTCAGGAGATCGAAGACGCGCACCTGCTGGCGGCCAAAGTCGTCAATCAGGAAGATGCCGCAGTTGGCCTTCATTTGGAAGGGAGCCTCGTAGATCCTCGATGTGGTATTAAAGATCAGGTTGAGTTGCTCAAGAGTCAGCTCACCACCGCACACCACCACCGGACGACTGATCCTGATCCAGCGTTTGTCAAATTCAATGTCCTCCGGCAGCTTATTGCGCGGCGGCTCGTGGACAATCGCGTCGTACATTTTGATCACCGCGCCGTCGGCGTAGACCGTGTGCGGGATAAAGACATCGTCGCCCATCAGGTGGGTGATCCGCTCGGCGATAGTCGTCTTGCCATTGCCAGGGTAGCCAAAGAGCATCATTGAGGATCCGGAGTTCACCGCCGGGCCGACCATATTCAAGATCGACTCGTCAATCACCAGTCCTTCAAACGCATCACGAATGTTCTTGCGTGTCACCTTAACATTTTTTACTGTCTGAATTTTTACCGACTCAATCCAACGGTCAATCGGCACCGGGCACGGCCCGGCATACTGGGTCTTGCCCAGGGCAGCCTGGGCCGCCTCCATGCCACGCGGTGTGAGGACATACTCATAATTCACGTCGCCAAAGCCGCGCTGGCCAACGATATCAATATGTTCTAGTTTGCGGAGATCGCTGATCAGCGGCTCGACGATGGCGTAGAACAAACACAGATGCTCGGCCATCTCACTGCCGGTCATGCGGCCCTTATTGTAGAGAACACGGAGAAAATGCTCGGTGACGAAGGTGCGGTTCAGCCCGGTCTCCTCAATGACCTGGGGGACCTTGGGGGTAAAGCTGTTGCGGAGTTGGGGGCGGGCCTCTTCCTCTGTCGGTGGTGGGTCGCCCAGCACCCGTAGGTTAGCCAGGTTCTCACCCCGGGCGCGAGCCTCTTGGATCAACTGCTCAAGATCCTGGATGTGCATGGTTAAATGCAGCAGGGCGTCAGTATCGCTGCGGTTTTGGGCCTCCTTCAGACAGGCATAGACAGCTCTCGCCACGGTATACTTTACGCCGTCAACGTAGAGATGGTGTAGGTACTCGGTGTCGCGCACGTAACAGTCACGCGGGTGCAAATCGCGGGCGAGCATCTCATCGTATGACTTTTGATCCACCAAGATACGCATAGATCTTCCTCCCAGATTCGCTCATCCACGTGGGCTATTATACTCTTGCCCTTACCAATGCCGGTAGAAACCAGGGCTGGTGCAAAGTCGCCGGCGACTGAAGTCGCGTCGCGGGGGCCTGCGGTCGGCCGCCCGCCTGTGCGGGCGGTTCTGGCGTCTGCGCACCAACGCCCGGCGAAACGCCCCGCAGGCGCGACTTCAGTCGCACGCCGGGGGGGTATTCAGGAACTTTGCACACGCCATGGTTTCTCTCCGACACGACTACGCATGTGATCATGGATTATGGTATAATTCCGCTAACGAAGCTTTGTAGTGTTTGTATGTTTGGCGTACCCTGTGGGTGTATTTTCTCATCCCTGCACATCGTTGGCTGCCTCGTCGAAATATCCGCTACCGGCAACTCTTAGGTGCAGTAAGAGTTCTGGCCTATCGCCCAGGGCTGCCTTTCTTGTACACGAGATTACGGTATGATTCCTGCAACGACCGACTTGTCCACCATGGTACGCGAGGCAGGCTACCACCTGATCCGTATCGAGCAGGTGCGGGCGAACCGCTGGCTGCTCCTCGCTGAATCCTCCGAGGGCAAAGTGATGATCTTGGCGCAGCAACGCCCCCTGATCAGTGCCTCCGATGTGCAGGATCTGGCTGAACAGTTGCGTCTGAATAACGTCGGCATGGGCTATCTGTTAGCCGTGGACGGGCGCTTTACCCCCGAGGCCCAGCGCACTGCTGTCGAGTTGCGCATACCCCGGATTGTCCTCTGCGGCACTATTCCACCCGTAGGCATTGCCGTAGCCGTCACACGTCTTCAGACGGCATAAGTGGACGATTTCTTCCTCTCCGACTGGCGCATGTTCATGGCCTCCATCCGCCATTGGCTTGCTGGTGGCGACCCCTACGGCCCCTTTACTGGATTTCTTGGCACAGCGCACCACGCGGGTGCCTATGGGTACCCTCCGCCGACGCTCGTCCTCGCTACGCCTCTGGCTTTGCTCCCCTGGCAATTGACCGGCGTACTCTTTGTACTGGCTTCGGCCCTCTGCTTCGAGCGCTGGGTTCGTCGCACGAGTAACCGTAGCGGGTTGCCCTGGATGCTGCTCTGGCTGCCGCTTTGCCAGGGTCTTGTGCTTGGCCAAACCACGCTGATCGCCCTGGCAGCCCTTGTCTTCGCCGAACTGTACGACAACGAGGGCCACGAATATCGCGCTGGTTTTTTGCTGGCACTGGCTGTGCTGAAGCCCCAAATATCCATTCTGGCTGCGGCATGGTTGCTCCTACGCGGACTCCGTAATCGCCGCTACCAGATGCTACTGACCTTCTTCGGCGTTAGTGCGGTGATTTGGGTTGTCGCTCTACTTATCGCTGGCCCGCAGATTGTCCCGCAGTGGGTGGCCGGGCTGATTGTCTACGACGACCTGCTCCCCGACCGGCTGCTGCTCTTCCCGCCATTTGGCCCCCTGATCGGCCTGATGGCCCTGCTCCTCTGGTATCGCCACGGACGTGGTGATCTCTTCGGCCTGCTGATACTGCTCAATCTGCTCTTCTACCCGCTCTCGGTTGTCTACATGACTGCGGCGGTAGCCTTCGTGGTCATCCGCTGGCGTCGCGACTGGGCCTGGTACCCCCTGGTCTTTAGCTGGATCATCCCCGTGGTCTTCCCTCTGGTCGTCCGCACCCCCGACACAATTGCCGGCTTGACCCAGGCTATCGTGGCCACTGGCCTGCTCGCCGGTCTGTTGCCGGGAGGGCTAAGGCTGGTGCAAAGGACACCCCCGGCTGGCGACTGAAGTCGCCCCTGTAGAGCCTACGGCTGGGCGTCGGCCGACGCCCAGCCGGATCCGCCCGCGTAGGTGATCGGCTATAGGCCCCCACGACCCGCTATTTTCACATCGAATATCCATGCGATTCGCGCACAACACCCGATGAAAATGGCCGCTAATGTCCGGCTATCGGCTATCGGCTATCGGCTATTTCTACATCAGCCGCAGACCCTTGCCAAAAGTAGCGGTGTAGACGTGCTACAATTGCACCTATGAGTGAGCATAAGCTGCCCGCCACCCAGGCGGCTCACGAGCTGGATTTTATTAGCCATAGCCCCGCACAGACCGAGCGGATCGGCCAACGCCTCGGCGAGCAGTTCGCCGCAGGCGATCTCGTCCTGCTCATCGGTGATTTTGGGGTCGGTAAGACGCATTTGGTTAAGGGCGTGGCCCGTGGGCTAGAGTCGAACGATCTGGTAACCAGCCCCAGCTTTGTATTGGTGAATGAGTACCGGGCGGGCGCCGCCCGTCAGCATATGCCAATCTACCACGTCGATCTGTATCGGATCGCTGAGGTGGATGAACTGACTACCATTGGCCTCGATGAACTCTGGGACGGCGACGGCATCTGCCTGATTGAGTGGCCTGAGCGTGCCGCCGCGCTGCTGCCCGCTGAGCATATGGCCATTTTTATGCAGCACCTGAGCGAGACGAAGCGCCGCCTACGCCTTGCCCCTCGCGGACAGCGCTATGTGGAATTGCTCGATCATTTTAAGGGGATAACCTTCGGGTGATATGCTTCTCGCTATTGACACCGCTACCACGATTACTGGCCTAGCCCTCTGCAACGAGGGCGAGATTCTGGCCGAGTGTGTCTGGACCTCGGGACGACACCATAGCGCACAACTGATGCCTCAGATGGATCTGCTGCTGCGCCACGTTGGAGTAGGTCGTGAGTCACTGCGTGCCGTGGCCGTGGCTCTCGGGCCGGGCAGTTGGAGCGGCCTACGTGTTGGCCTGAGCGTGGCCAAGGGTATGGCCCTCGCTGGCGATATGCCAATCATTGGGGTCAGTAGTCTGGAAGCCCTGGCCTACCAACAGCAGCGCGGCGGTCTACCGATCTACCCGTTGATCCGCCTCGGACGGGATCGCTTCGCCAGCGCCGAGTTTGCCTTCGATAACGGCATTGAGCGCCGCAGCCCCGACCGTAACAGTGGACTGGACGCGCTCTGCGCCGAGGTGGTTGACCGTGCTCTTTTCTGTGGCGATCTTAACGCCGCTGTGCGCGGGCAGATCCAAGCGATTCTTGGCGAACGCGCTATCTTTCCCTCGCCCGCAGCTACCCTGCGTCGCCCCGGATTTCTTGCTGAATTGGCCTGGCAGCGATTCCAGAGCGGCGCGTACGATGATAGTGTGGCTCTGGAGCCGATCTATCTCGGCGAGGCCGTGAAAGCGAAGGGATGAGGGATGAAGGATGAGGGATGGGGGTTGAGGATTGTAGCTTAGCCCTCATCCCTCATCCCTCATCCCTCATCCCTGAGTAAGGTGCCTATGTCTGCCCTGAGTCGCTTTGAGCAGTTGATAGAACAGATGGTCGAAGGGTCGGTGGCTCGGCTGTTCCGCAGCCCCGTGCAGCCGATCGAGATTGCGCGCCGCCTGGAGCGGGCAATGGAAGGCCAGCAGTCAATGAGCGTCAAGCGCGTGATTGTGCCGAGTAGCTACCGAGCCTACCTGCACCCGCAAGACTTTGCCGCCTTCCACCCAGTGCGCGCCCAGCTTGAGCAGGAGATGTCCTCGTACCTGAGTGACCTCGCCGCCGAGCGTGGGTTCACGATGTTAGAACACCCGCGAGTCGCTCTGGCTGAGGATGCGGCAGTACCCAAGCGCAGTATCCAGGTGATCGCGGAACTGGCCAACTCGCAGCCTGCCGAGATGACCCAAGTGATGTCGGCCACAGCGGCATTGGCGGCTCCCGCGCGCCGTAGCCACGCTATGCTACTGCTCCACACAGACGCCGGGCCGCAGCCTATCCCGGTCGAGAGTACGACGGCTACCCTCGGGCGCGGCTTGGGCAATGATATTATTCTGGAAGATACCCGCGTCTCGCGACACCACGCTCAACTGCGTTATAAAGCCCGTCGCTTCTGGCTCACCGACCTGAACAGCACCAATGGCACTTTCGTCAACGGCGCACGGGTAAGTGAGACGGCTCTGCGCGATGGGGATGTGGTTTCCCTCGGCGGTTTGGAGATGACGTTTAAAGAGTAGGGGCGTAGCAGCGCCTGGTCGC
>CAIXLU010000119.1 GCA_903920315.1 uncultured Oscillochloris sp. | reverse complement strand
GGCCCTGGCCCCGCTCTTCGCCCCCGCCGGTATGGTGGTTCTCCACGCATGCCAGGGCGCGATGCTGGGAGCCGAAGGCGTCATCGGCGACAGCGCCGATATGCGTACCGCCCTCGCGCCAGCCCTCTGCGCCGCCGGGGTGCCCATCGTCCTGGGGATGCAATTCACCGTGCGCGCTGCGGCTGCCAGTCGCATGGCTGCGGTGATCTACCAAGCTCTCGCCGAGGGCCGCAGCGTGGAGGAGGCGGTCGCCTTCGCCCGCCGCGCCCTCTACGTCGAGGAACCCGACCGGGTCTCGTGGTACGTTCCCGCGCTTTACCTGCGCGCCCGCAGCGGAGGCCCAACCTACCTGCGCCCACCTGTCATCCGTCCGACTAGCGAACTGAACCGCCCAACTGGTGCCCGCCAATCGGTGATTGCCCGCGACGGGGGGGCGATCAGCTCGCTGCGCATACAGGGCGGGGCTGGTAGCCAGCAGGCGGTGGTCGCAGATGGCGGCAGTATTAGCGGGGTTGATCTGTTCGACAACGTAAACTGATAGGGAGAGGAAACCATGCAGATCGAACGAGTTCAGATGACCCACCCCCACTACGACCAAGGTAAGCCCGGACGTGTGCGTATGCTGGTGCTGCACGCGACGGCGGGCAGTTACCCTGGGGATTACGGCTGGCTGCGGGGTGGCGGCGACGAGCGTCGGCCTGTGTCGGTTCACTACTACATCAACAAGGCCGGTCGGATCGTGCAATTGGTAGATGATGCCATGATTGCCTGGCACGCGGGAGAGAGCCGTTGGATGGTTGATGGGCGTCAGGTAACTGGCTGTAACGCTATCTCGCTCGGCATTGAGCTAGAAAACCTAAATAGCGGGCGCGACCCCTACCCCTCGGCGCAGTACGCGGCGGCTCTCTGGCTCTGCCGTGAGCTGGTCGCCCGCCACAAGGTGCCGCGCAGCCAGCTTGTGCGCCACCTCGATATTGCGCCAGGGCGCAAAACCGATCCGGCGGGGTTCCCGTGGGAACGCTTTGTCAACGAGGTGTACGCCGACTCGCCCGCTAATCTATCGAGTCTGCCTGCGCTCTCGACCCAGTTGCGCGCCCGGTTGCTTGATCTGGCCTACCGCGCTGCGGGCGGTGCCCTGGCCACGGGCTGGCCACTGTTTGCCGCCGCTCAATCGTCCCACCTGGGGATGCCGGTGGCTACACCAACCGGCAGGCCGCGCACGGGTGCGGCGGGATCTTCCCAGGATGATCAAGACCGTGCGGTGCGGATGGGCAGCCTCGGCACCTTCCTGGTTGAGATCTACGCCCGCGATCTGCTCTACGCTCCCGCCGATACGCCTACTAGCGATCACGTACTTCGCCTGAGCGAAACTCCCGCCGGGCCGCTGTGCGATGGCCTGCGTGAATTGCTCTTCCGGTCGGCAGATCCGGTCAACGGCTTTCATGCCGACTGGGCCTTTCACCAGTATTACCTGCAGCACAGTAACGAAATGGGCGTCCCGATTGGCCCTAACCAGCGCCTGCGCGACGGCGGGCAGATCTACGCATGCCAGCACTTCGCTCTGGATAGTCTCTGTTCATCGGCCAGTAACTGGAAAATCATCTACCGTTTGAGCGAGTTGACGGCGGCAGTGGCGGGAACGAAGCGCTTGCCCGGTCTCTCCGCCGCCCAAGCCGCCAGGGTGCGCCGTCTGCTGCTCACCAGCCTCTACCGCGAGCGCGCCGGTCGCCAGTTTGATGAGGGTGCATCCCTCGTGCATTACGCCCTCGACCAGCACCTGGGTGCGCCCCTCGGGCCAGCCGAACAGATTGACCTGGAGGATGCACAGCTTCTGCTGATGCCCTTTGCCCTGGATGTGATCTACTGCCGCCTGCCGACAACCGACTGGCCCTATGATCGTCCATTGCCCGCCGGTACACCGATAGGCGGATTCTCCGCTACCCTTGGCTCTACCTCAGATGGCGCGGTCATTGGGCGACTGGCAGATCTGTCCTGTCCGGTGGGAGATATGACTCTCTCAGGCGACGACACGACTCTATCGAGCATGGCGGCAACCTCAGGCTACCTCCTGGGAGCCGAGGATGCCCGCCCGGCCATGCATAATCTGTGCGATAGCCCACCGTCAGAGCGCCCAAACGGGCAGATGCCTGTTGAACTGCTGCTGCTCTGCGCAGCTCCCGGTCCAGCCTCCGCAGATCTCGCCGCCGAAGGGGCCGCTGTCCGATGGCACTACTACATTGATCGGGCCGGCGTGATCACCCGGCTACGTGACGACAACGCGCCAACCCGTGTCGCCGAACAGGTTGGCCGACGCGCCGTTGTGCTGGCCTGCGAGGGAGGGCCACCCGGCGAACACGCGCAACGGGCCGCTCTCGCATGGCTCGTGCGAACCCTGATTGTTTATCTGCGCCTTAGTCCAAACAGTGTACAGATTCTCACCCGGCCACTCCCCCTACTCGAAAGCATCTGAATCGCCATCAGAGAAGGAGTAATCCTGTGACAAGCCAGCCAGAAGGCACCACAAGACCATGCAGCCCACGGACAGGCGGCGTCTCCCCGCATCGTCCAGCCACCCGTCGGTCCAGACCGCACCCGTGCGAACTGCCCGCCGAACGTCCGCACGCGGAGCCGGATAATGGGGTTGAGCGCAGCAGTATGGCCAAACCGACGGTATTCACGCCTCCGGTGCGAGAGAACGTGATCAGGCAGATTGACATCAGAGTTGTCGGTGTGGGCGGCGCGGGCGGCAATGTGGTTGATCGGCTGATCATCGGTGAGATCAAGGGGGCCAGTCTGATCGCCGTGAACACCGATACGCAGGCGCTCCAGGGCGCGCACGCCGCCACCCGGATCTGCCTTGGCGAGACATGCACCCGTGGCCTGGGCGCGGGCGGTAATCCCCAGATCGGCCAGACGGCTGCAGAGGAGAGTCTTGCCCAACTACGCGAGTCTCTGACGGGCGCGGATATGGTGTTTATTGTTGCCGGTATGGGCGGCGGCACCGGCACCGGCGCGGCCCCCGTGGTCGCCCAGATTGCCCGCGATCTGGGGGCGCTCACGGTGGCGGTTGTCACCCGGCCCTTCGCCTTCGAGGGCCAGCGTCGGGCGAAGGTGGCCGATCAGGGGATCGCGCAGTTGCGCACCATCGCCGACACCATCGTTATTGTGCCGAACGAACGCATCATCCAGGCGTCGTCACGCGGCACCTCTGTGGTACAGGCGTTCGGGCTGGCCGATACTGTACTGCGCCACGGTATCCAGGGTCTGGTTGATCTGATCGTTCAGCACGGGATGATCAATGTTGATTTTGCCGACATCCGTGCGATTATGAGCGATTCTGGCCCGGCCCTTTTGGGCATTGGTGTGGGCGACGGTGCCGACCGCGCCGTCGAGGCCGTGCGCCGGGCGATGTCTTGCACGCTCCTTGAAGGGCGGATCGAAGGTGCCCGCCGCCTGCTGCTGCACATTGCCGGAGGTGAGGATCTTGGCATCCTGGAAGTGAGCAACGCGGTAGAAGCGATCTCCCGCACCATTGATCGCGAAGCCAATGTCATCTTCGGGGCCATGATTGACCCCACGCTCCCCAAGGGCAAGGTCAAGGCTACCCTGGTGGCCACCGGCTTCGATATTGGGCCGAGCGTTCCTGTAGCACAGCGCGTCCCAACCGAGGTGAAGCAGCCCGTCTACGCTGAGCGTCCGGTCTCGCTCGATGTCGCCCCTGCCATCCCGCAGCCGGTCTACGCCGAGCGACCGATTTCCGCCATCATCGCCCATGCCATCCAGCGTGCGCCCGCTCTCAATCTGCCCTCGTCTGGCATGTCCGACGCCGACCGGATCGAACTGCCGCCATTTCTCCTTCGCTTTCGTGGAGCCAAATCATGAGCCAGTTACAGCTTTGCCAGACTGATCCACTCGTCGCTCTGATTTACAACTTGTTTAGCGCGAACATGGTACGTGTCCCCGACTCGCGCATCCGCCCGCTCTCGGTGATCGTCCACCGCAACGGTCACAGCTCGTTTCGCGGATCGCTGCTGCCGCTGCTTAGCGATTCTCGCGGCATCGGCGTGCGCCCGGCGATCTCCGAACTCACCGATGTGGCTGGACGCCGTTCGCGGCGGGTCACGCTGGATCTCGGGCTGCACATCTTGCGCGGATTCCTCAAAGGGCTGGGCCTTCCCTCAGCGGAACTAGCCAGTAAATTGGGTGACGCGGACTACCTCTCTTTTGCCTTCCCCGCCGTGCGCCGTGCCGCCTACGATATTGGTGCCCTAGGCTGGGCCTTGGCCGGTCGCAGTATTGATCGCCAGAACCCCGCCGCCGCGATCCTCTTTGGACTCGCGAGCTACGATCTCCTGCTAATCGACTCGATCCTGACCAGCAGCCAGATCAGTGTGATTCTCTCCAAAGAGCAGGGCCAGCGCCTGAACATTGACACCTCCGCCCTCAGCCAGACCTTCGCTAGTGTCGGCGGGCAAGTCAACACCAGCGGCGAGAACGAGGTCGAACTGACCCTAACCAGCCCGCAGGATCTCACCTTCGCCTTCACCTGCGTGCGACTCTTCCTTGATCACGAGGGCACCATCACCTCCATGCCCCCCGACAACCGGCTGCGCACCCTCGGCGACGACGGTGCCGAGAGTGTCGCCCAGGTACGCTACAGCCCCGACCGGGTGCTGTTAAGCAACCAGCCGGGGCTGTTACGCTGGGATCAGGAAGGATGAGGGATGAGGGATGAGGGATGAAGGGGCGGCATCCCTCATCCTTCATCCCTCATCCCTCATCCCTCATCCCTCATCCCTCATCCCTCATCCTTCATCCCTCATCCCTCATCCCTCATCCCTCATCCCTCATCCCTCATCCCTCATCCCTCATCCCTCATCCCTCATCCCTCATCCCTCATCCCTCATCCCTCATCCCTCATC
>CAIXLU010000118.1 GCA_903920315.1 uncultured Oscillochloris sp. | reverse complement strand
GCTTGTGCAGCCGGTGGCTCACGGTGCCCTGGTGCTGGCCCTCGATACCGATTTCGATGGCTGCATGAGGATTGTTCGCGAGGTAACAGCCAGCGCCGATAGCGGGATCTACTTGGCTAATTCGCTCAACTCGCTGCGCATTGAGGGTCAGAAGACCGTTGGCATCGAGATTGTCCAGCAGTTCGACTGGGATGTTCCCGACTGGATCATTATTCCTGGCGGCAACCTGGGTAACACATCTGCTCTCGGCAAGGGCATGCAGATGATGTTCGATCTGGGATTGATCAATCGGCTGCCGCGAATCGTCTGTGCGCAGGCCGAGCGGGCCAACCCGCTCTACCGGGCCTATAAGAATAACTGGCACTACGAGCCCATTGTTGCTCAGGCCACGGCGGCGAGCGCCATCCAGATCGGCGACCCGATCAGCATTAGTCGGGCGATCAGTATGCTGACCCGGTTTAACGGGATTGTCGAGCAGGCCAGTGAGCAGGAACTGGCCGACGCCGCTGCCCTGGCCGACCGCACCGGAGCTTATGCTTGTCCGCATACCGGCGTGGCTCTGGCCGCCCTGAGTAAACTAGTGCGCAGCGGCGAGATTAAGAAGAGCGACCGGGTGGTGGTGATCTCGACGGCTCACGGACTCAAGTTCAGCCGCTTTAAGGTGGATTACCACGAGGGTAAACTGGCCGGGGCCGAAGGTACCTACGCCAATCCACCGGTTGAACTGCCCGCCGATGTGAACGCCGTGCGTCGGGCGATTGAGGAGCGGATGGCGCACGTTTAGCACGAGCGCAGCAGTCACGCAGTTTGCTGCGTGGCTGCTGCGCCTTTACATTTTGACGAAAGGACATCTATGCGTTCAAAGGAGTTTCGTCAGCTCGTAGGCGAACTGGCGCGGGCCGGGGCAGCGGTTGAGCCACGCTGCCCCCACGCCAAGGAGTGCGGTGGATGTGCCTTTCAGGATCGGGATTATGAGTCTCAGGTAGTAGCAAAGGGCCGGGCGATGGCCCGGCTCTTTGCTGAGGCCAATGTAGCGGAGATCGGCTACCAAGCCGAGTCTTTTGCTGTGGTACCCTCGCCCAATCCCTATGTCTATCGCACACGCATGGATTATGTGGCCACCAAGGGCCGCTTCGGGTTGCGGGCACGCGGCAAGTTCAACTATATTGTTGAGCTAACCACCTGCCATCTCATCCCGCCAGATGCCTTTGCGGCGGCTCATGCGGTGTGGGACAGGGCCAATGAACTAGGTCTGCCCGACTACAACATCCGCAGCCATGAAGGCTTTCTGCGCTATGTGGTGGTGCGCCGCAGCCCTGACGACAGCTTGTTACTGGCGGCAGTGACATCTGCCGGCCCCTATGAGTCTGAGATGGAGCGATTGGCCGAGACGGCACTGGCCCAGCCGGGGGTGGTCGGATTCCACTGGCTGCTCAACGACAGCCTGACCGATCTCTCGTTCGGGACACCGGTGCGCCATTGGGGCGTGGCTACGCTGCCCATGCGTGCGGGTACGGCCACCCTGGAGGTTGGGCCAAATACCTTTTTTCAGAATAACGTACATTTGCTGGGACGGTTGCTCGATGCTGTGCGGGCGGCGGTGATTGAGGGTGGCGACAACCTGACAGTCGTGGATCTCTATGGCGGTGTGGGGACAATAGCTCTGCACCTGGCGGCGCACGTGGGCGAGGTGGTGTGTGTGGAGGCAGTGGCCGAGAGCGCCGAGCTTGCCGCTCGCAACAGTGTGGCCAACGGCGCGGCCAACGTACGGGCGGTAAATATGGATGTGCTGGCGTACCTACGCGAGCAACCCGCCGGATCCTGCGACGTTGTGGTGGCTGATCCGCCGCGCACCGGGCTTGGCCCCGAGGTTTGCGCCGAACTGCTACGGATCGCCGCCCAGCGGATCGTCTATGTTTCGTGCAACCCGTTGACCCTAGTCGAAGATCTGCGCGCACTAGGCGCAGGCTATGTGTTGCGGTCGCTGACAGGCTATGATATGTTTCCGCACACCCCACATGTCGAGGCTTTGGCTATTCTGGATCGACAATCTCATAATTAACATGAAACTTACGTTCATGGAGCAAACGAAGGTTGGATACCTATGTTATTATCCAAACGAGATGCAGCAGCTCCTAAGGAGCATGGGTCGTGAGTATTGCCGATAACCGTCGCCCTCGCCAGACAGGCTCGCAGCGGTCGCGCCGTGAGCCGCTTTTTCCTTTGGAAGCGGAGGATATTGCGCCGCGAATACGGCGTGGTCCGCCCGCGCCTCTTGGGGATCTCGTTGACGATCTGAATACCGCGATGCCGACCAAGGCTGATCGGCTGCGCCGCGAGGTCGCCCGACCACAGCCTGCGCCCCCGCGCCGTGCCGCACCTCCTGCTCCCCAGACTCGCGTTGCCGCATCCCCTGCATCCCAGACTCGCGTTGCCGCACCCGGTCGCTCATCTCGTTCCGTCCCTCAGATGAAAACGCAGGCTCGCCCAAGCATGCCTCCGCAGCCACGCCAGATGTTGCTCGGCCATCTTGACAGAAATTTGGTGGCGGCGCAGAAGCGTCTTGATGAGACCGAGGCCGCACTGCACCAAGCCAAGGATCTCGCCGCACACCTGTATTACAACTACCGCCCGCTGCGCAACCTGCCGCCCATGAGCCGAAACCGCTGGCTCATGCTGGGGATCGTGGTCGTCGCTAGTCTGCTCATAATGATTCGGGTAAGCGGAGGAGGGAGTCCTCTGCTCGGTACGACGAGCGCAGAGAACAGCCACGTGCAGCTCTCCGGCATAGCCCACCCCGCCGGGGACTACTCCCTCAGGGGGGATTCCAGCCTCAGTGCCCAGCAGATTGACGCGATCCTTTCCTCCTACGGTTCCCCGGCTGC
>CAIXLU010000117.1 GCA_903920315.1 uncultured Oscillochloris sp. | reverse complement strand
TGCTGGTACAATAAACAGAGCCAGTCTCTCTCCATCATCCCGACCGACCGTAATGAAATCGTAGTGAAACCACTGGTGGCGACAGAACGATGATCCTGATCTGCACCCACCATTAGTCCTGTGCCGTTCTATGACTGTAGTACTATATGCCTTCTCTTGATCTTGCCCTCCTCGGCACCTTCCACGTCCAACATTCCAGCCAGACGCTGACCGAGTTCTATTCAAAGGGGGTACGTGCACTGTTGGCCTACCTCGTGGTCGAGGCCGACCGACCCCACGAGCGCACGTTAATCAGCGAACTGCTTTGGCCCGACGAGCCGGCGGCGAAGGGGCTGCTGAACCTGCG
The DNA here is from genome assembly GCA_903920315.1 of uncultured Oscillochloris sp. GTDB lineage: Bacteria > Chloroflexota > Chloroflexia > Chloroflexales > Chloroflexaceae > Oscillochloris. Next base: position 3,944 of record CAIXLU010000117.1, on the reverse strand, counting down.
CCAATCGCTTTACCACCTCGATCAATCACTCATCCCTGCTGCCCTGCCCGTCCCCTTTACCCAAACCACCCGCCAGACGATACAACTCAACCCGGCGCTCGATCTGAACCTGGATGTTCGGCAGTTCATCCGTTTGGTCACCACCGCCCGGACGCATCGCCACCGCCGACTCACGGTCTGCGGCCCGTGCCTCGCCGCGCTGCGCGAGGCTGTCGCCCTCTATCGCGGCGATTTTTTGGCGGGATTCAGCGCAAGTGCGCCGTTTGACGAGTGGCAAGCGGTGTGGTGTGCCCGGCTGCGGGCGCAGACGATCTGGGCGCTCGACACACTGGTGCTCCATCACGAGCAACGGGGAGAATGGGACGAGGCGTGCGTCCAACTGCGTCACTGGCTGGAACGGGAACCCTGGTGTGAGGAGGCCCACCGTCGCCTGATGGTGGCGCTGGCCTCGGCGGGGCAGCGCAGCGCGGCCCTGGCCCAGTACGAGATCTGCCGACGTATTTTGGCCCGCGACCTTGACACCACGCCCGATCCGACAACAACCAGCCTCGTCGCCAGGTTGCATGTCAATACCCCCGCGACGTGGTTTGCGCCGCCCTATGCGGTGCCAATCGTCGAGATGCCACTCATGGGCCGAACAGCGGCCCTCGCCGACATCGCCGCACAGTTGGCCTCGCCGGTGGGTCGTCTGCTCACCCTGACTGGCCCCGGCGGAAGTGGCAAGACGCGCCTGGCCCTCGCCGCCGCTGCCGCCGAGCGTGGCACATTCACCGACGGGATTTTCTTCGTGTCACTGGTATCGGTCAGCGATGCGGACGGCCTGGTCGCCGCCATTGCCGAGGGTCTGCATCTCCCCATAACCGCCGAATACCGCGTGATGATCACCACTCTGAGTACCTACCTCAAGACCCGCGAGGTCTTGCTGATCCTCGATAATTTTGAGCCGTTGCTCGCCCATGCGCCCCTGCTTGGCACGCTGCGCGACGCCGCACCCAACCTGCGACTCCTTGTCACCTCGCGGGTGCCGCTCCACCTGCTCGACGAGGTGGTTCTGCGAGTCGGCGGGCTAGAACCGGCAGCGGTGACGAGTGCCTCTGAGCCAGAGGATGATCCGGCGACACAACTCTTCATGCATGCGGCACGGCGGGTCGCCCCAGACTTCACCCCCATTGATGCCGATCTTGTCACGATCAGTATGATCAGTCAGTCTCTCGACCGACTGCCCCTGGCGTTGATGCTGGCCGCAGGCTTGGTTGATCACCTCGATCCCGCCGAGATCCTCGCCCTCGTGTGGACCGACCCGGATGCACTGGAAAGTGACATGCGCGACCTGCCAGAGCGTCACCGCAGCATCCGCAACCTCTTTGCGAGTAACTGGCAGCTCCTCCCAGATGAACAACAGCAGATCCTTGCCCATTGTTCGCTCTTTGCTGCGAGTTTCAGCCGAGCAGCGGTGGTCGCCGTGGCGATGGAGGGGACACCGAGCAACGCGATGCGTGACCGCATGGTTGGGCGAAGTCTCGCCGCCCTGTCCGATCACGCCCTGCTCCAACGGGTTGGCCCCGACCGCTACACGCTCCACCCCCTGGTGCGCCAGTTTGCCAGCGAGCACCACGCATGCCTGCCCGCCACCGAACAGGCCGCTAGTCGTACCCGGCACCGGGCCTACTTTCTGGGTCTGGTGGCACAGCACGCCGATGCCATCGTTGGTTCCAACGGGCAGGCGGTCGTTGACCTGCTGCGCATCAAGCTTGCCGACATCCATCTGGCGTGGCACAACGCTAGTCTGACCAACGACCTGGCACTGATGGGGGCCGCAACCCACGGGTTGCTCGATTTGCTGCGGATTGGCGAACTCCATGCGGTGGGCACCTTCACCTTCACGGCGGCGATCACGCGACTGCGTAGCGCCATAACCAACGATCACGATGCATCTCCCCTTGCCCGCCATACCCTCGTGCAGTTGCTCATCGCTCATGCCGAGATGAGTTTTATCCAAGGTGACCATGCGACCGTGATGATAGAGGCCCAGGCGGCGGCGGAACTCGCTCATGCACTGGGAAACCCCGAATTGGAAGGCGAGGCGCAGTTGGCTTGGGGCAAGGGGTTGCGGCGCCAGGGCGCGATGCAGGCGGCGCAAGCCCAGTTCGCGCATGGCGCACGGCTGATTCGGGCCTGTCACGACATCCCGGCGCTGCGGCGGCTGCGCTCCGATCTGCACCGCTACATAGGGCTCGGCGAATGGAGCTTTGGGCATTTTGCGGCGACCCGCGCCCACTACCATGCGAGCTTGCGTCTCGCTCAGTCCATTGACTATCGCTACGGCGAGGGTAATGTTCGCTACAGCTTGTCTTTGGTGGCAAATATGCAGGGGGCTTATGGCGAGGCGCTCGAACATTCCACCGCCGCACTCGCGCATTTTCCGGGCGAGTGGCAACCGTGTAGGCGAAGGGTCTATACTGATCAGTCTGGGGTTGGCCCATATGTACCGGGGTGAGGATACCGCCGCACAATCCGCCTTCGCCGCACATGAGCGGGTCTACGAATTCACCGGCGACCGGCAGATCGAGGTTGTCAATATCATCCTCAGTGGTGTGGTGTCGCTGCGATTAGGCGATTACGCGGTAGCGCGGACAACCCTTGCCAACGGTCTCGCCGCCGGACGGGCGCTCGACTATGGTTGGGGGAACAGCATCGGATTGACGTTTACAGGGCTATTGCGGCATCTGACCGGCGACCAGCCCGGGGCCGTCGCTGCCTGCCGCGAGGCTCTGGCGATCACCGAGCAATCGGGCGACATGGTCGTTGGCTCTCACGCCCTCACCCACCTGGGCCACGCCCTCGCTGCCCTGGGCGACGTCACCAAGGCAACCGCCTGCTACGAGCGAGCGGTTGCCATCCGTCAGGCCGTCAGCCAATTCCATCTCATCCCCGAACCTCTGGCGGGTCTGATCGAACTCGCCCTGGCCCGGGGCGACCTGCCCACCGCCCTCGCCCATAGCGAAACCATCCTCGCCACATACGCCCAAACTCACCTCGCCGGGGTGGAAGAACCCAGCCGCATCATCCTCGCCTGCTACCGAAGTTTGCTTCTGGCGGAAGACACCCGCGCCAGACCGTTGCTCCTCCAGGCCGCACAGCAGCTACGGGAACGGGCAGCACGGCTGACAAACCCGAATCAACAGGCGACCTTCTGCCAGGACGTGGCGGCCAACCGCACGCTGCTGGCCCTGGTCGGTGGCTGATAGCCGATAACCGGCTATCGGCTATCGGCTATTACTACAGTTGTAACTATCATCACTGCGAGGGGCATGCGACTGAAGTCGCGCCACGGGAGCCTACGGCTGGTCGCCCGCCTACGCGGGCGATAGCGGGCGGTTCCGGCGTCGGCGCAGGCCGACGCCCGGCGGAACGCCCCACAGGCGCGACTTCAGTCGCCCGCCCGGATGGGCCGACAAACCGCAGTGTACTGCGGTAAAAAAGATATGGGTAAAGATATGCATCGGGGGAGAGGGGAGATTCTGCACCAGAGTGCATTCGGCTCCCCCTCTCCCGTTCTAGGAGAGGGGGCTGGGGGGTGGGGGCTGAGGGTGGATCGATATCATTCGCAAAGTATTGACCGTAGGAGCGGTATAATGGGCGCGAGCTATCTCGTATGGAGGAGACTTGACATAGCCTTTGTAAAATCCTCAATAGTGTGCTATACGACGCGATACGAGTATATACACGGTGCGTCAATGTGCGGAGCGGATCGGAGTATCCGTAAAGACATTACCGCGATGGGATCGTGAGGGACGACTCACCCCTCAACGAACACCAGGGAATAGGCGCGTATACACCGATGAGCATGTCCAACAAGTGCTGCATCTGCGGAGCGGCAGTGTCGAACGGCCACGCAAAACCCTCGTTTATCTCCGGGTATCGAGTCAGGCGCAGAAACCCGA
>CAIXLU010000116.1 GCA_903920315.1 uncultured Oscillochloris sp. | reverse complement strand
TGGGGGCAATAGTGACGGTAGCGCAGGCCGATGTGAGTGATCGCGCTCAGCTTGCCGCGATTCTAGCGCAGATCGACCCGGCCTATCCCCTGGCCGGGATTGTCCACGCCGCCGCCGCACCCGCTGCGGGCAGCTTGCTTCAGCAGGCCGACTGGGCGCACTTCGGCTCGGTGCTGCTGCCAAAGCTGGCGGGTGCCTGGCATCTGGATGCGCTCACCGCCACAACCCCGCTGGATTTCTTTGTCTGCTTCTCCTCGATCACGGCGCTGACGGGCGACCTGGGAATGGCGGCCTATGCTGCCGCAAATGGCTTTCTGGACGCCTTCGCCCATTATCGGCAGGCCCGCCAGCGCCCCGCCCTGAGCATTAACTGGGGCATCTGGGCCGATGTTGGCGCTGCAGTTGGGATGGATCAGCGGCGCGCCCAGTATCTCGTAGATCAGGGGCATGGCCTGCTGGCCCCAGCCGAGGGGCTGGCCGCCCTCGCCCGTCTCTTGGGCGAGCAGGCACCACAGGTCGCCGTGATGCCGATGGACTGGCCGACCTTCCGCCGTCGGCACACAACTCTGCCGCATTTCTTCGCCGAACTGACGGTGGAGCACACGCCGCCCCCCATCATCCTTGGCGAACCAGATTCTGGTGCTACCACAGTCCGTGCGCCGATCAGCCTGAGTCGCCAGTTTGCACAGACGCCGCCCACGCAGCGCCCGACGTTCCTCACCCAATACGTCGCCGCATTGGTGACGCAAGTGCTACGCTTGCCCTCAACCGCTGCACTTGACCCCGCTGAGAGTCTGCTGTCCCTCGGCCTCGACTCCCTGATGGCGGTCGAAATCCGCAATCAGTTGCGCCAGACCTGGGGTGTTGATCTTCCCTTCACCCGCTTTCTGCAAGGCATCGCTCTGCGCGATATGGTTGCCGATCTGCTGAGTCAACTCGATCCCATAATTGACCGCACCGATCTGAGTGAGCAGATCGCCCCTGCGTCGCTCCCCCAAGGGGATGATCTGACACCTCAGTACGGAGAACAAGAATGGCTCACCGGAACGATTTAAACGTTGTGGAATTGCTGAGCGATCTGGCAGCGCGTGAGATCACCCTCTGGGTAGAAGGCGACCAGTTGCGCTATCGCGCACCCAAAGCTGCGCTCACCCCGCAGATTGTCACGACACTTAGGCAGCACAAGGCCGAGTTGATCGCATGGTTGCAGGAGCGGGATGCCGTGGCAACTGATGGTCAGGGGGGCTATCCGCTGACGCAGGGACAGCTAGGATTATGGCTTGAGTGGCAACTCGACCCACGCAGCACCCGCTACCATCTGGTCAGCGTGGATCGCCTACCCGCCGATGTGTGTTTGGACACCCTACGCCATGCCACTCAGATGTTGCTTGATCGGCATTCGGTATTACGCACGGCCTACCCGCTCCCCGCCGACCCCGCCGCAATCCAGCCGGTGCAGCAGGTACAAGCAGGAGCCGTAGTCGCTTTTACCGTCGTTGATGGCACCACCTGGACGCAGGCGCACGTTACGGCATGGATTGCCCAAACCGCTGACCTTCCCTTTGATCTGAGCAGCGGGCCAGTCATGCGAATAGCGGTCTTGCGCACGGTAGATGACCAGGGCCAGGTAGCGCACCTGCTCCACTGGAGCATCCACCATATTGCGACGGATTACGTTAGCCAGGAGATCCTGCGCCACGATCTGGCGGACTGCTACGCGGCGCTGCGCCAGGGAACGCAGCCACCGCCTATCGACGCCCTGAGCTACCACGATTTTGTGCGCTGGGAACAGGATACGCTTCAGGCTCAGGGTGAGCAGTTGGCTGCCTTCTGGCAAAACTATCTGAGCGGCGAGGTGCCGCTGCTGGATCTGCCGCGTGCGCCGACCGCTCACCAGGCCGACAGCGCGACCACCGGGCGGCACAGCTTCGCGCTCGATCCACAACTCGTGGCCCAACTGCGTGCGCTGGCCCGCGTCAACCAGACCACCCTCTACCCGGTGCTGCTGGCCGCATACGAGGTGCTGCTCCATCGCTACAGCCAGCAGGAACGCTTTTTGATCACCTCGCCGACGGCAGTGCGAACATTGCCCGGCTGGAGCAGTACGGTCGGCTATTTTGTCAATCCGCTTGTTCTCCGCGCTGAGTTGGCCGGGAATCCAGCATTTAGCACCTTGCTCCAGCAGATCCAGCAGAGCTACCAGCAAGTACTCCAGCACCAACTCTATCCCTATCCCGAGATGCTGCGCCAGCTTCAGAAGCAGGTTTCCCAGGAACAACTACAGCAAGCGATAGCCGGTTTTGTCTTTGTGGCCCTGAGTCGGGCGCAAGATAAAGAGGCGCTCTTTGCGCCAATCAGCAGTGAGCAGCGCGGGATGCCACAGGCGCTGACGTTGACCATCTTTGACGTTGCGGGCGATCTGACGGGCATGTTCACCTATGATGCAGCCCGTTTCGACAGCGCGATGATCGAGCGTATGGTGGGCCACCTGCAAACGTTGCTCAGTGGGATTGTGGCCAATCCTGCGCAGCCCGTTGGCCTGCTGCCGTTGCTGACCGCAAATGAACGCCATCAACTTTTGGTGGAGTGGAACAACACGGCAACCGACTACCCCCACGACTACTGCATCCATCAGTTGTTTGAGGCGCAGGTAGAACGCACCCCCGCTGCCATCGCGCTGGTCTTTGAGCAGCAGCAGCTCAGCTACCGCGATCTGAACCGCCACGCGAACCAACTGGCTCATCACCTGCGCACGCTGGGTGTTGGCCCGGAAACGCTGGTGGGCATCTATGTGGAACGCTCGCTGGAGATGGTGATCGGTCTATTGGCGATCCTCAAGGCGGGTGGAGCCTACTTGCCCCTCGACCCCGGCTACCCCGCCGAGCGGATCGCCTTTATGCTCACTGATGCCTCCGCGCCCGTGCTACTGACTCAGACCCACCTGTTAGCGACTCTGCCGCCAACAGTGGCCCAAATCCTCTGCCTTGACGACATTGGGCCAACCCTGACGGCCCAGCCGGATACGAACCCCGTAAGTACGGTGCAGCCCCACCACCTCGCCTACGTCATCTATACCTCCGGCTCGACCGGGCGGCCCAAGGGGGTACTCAATCACCACACGGGACTCAGCAACCTCCTCCAGCACTTGCAAGCGGCGCATGGTCTAACCCCACAGGATTGTACCCTCCAGACCACCGCCATGAGCTTCGATGTTGCTACCGCCGAACTGTTCTGGCCGCTGCTCAATGGTGCTCGCCTCGTGCTGACGCGACCGGATGGCCCACGCGATAGCCGCGCCCTTGTGGGGATGCTTGCGGCCCACCAGGTTACAACGCTGCACCTGGTGCCGACCCTCTTACAGGTATTGGGGGACGAGGCCGGGTTTATGAACTGCCGGTCGCTCAGGCGCATCATCGTGGCAGGTGAAGCGCTGTCCGCCCCTCTGTATCAGCGGATGCAGGCCCATCCCACCGCTAGGCTGGAGAACTGGTACGGCCCGACCGAGGCTACTATTTATGTGACGATGTGGCCAGGTCAAGCTGCGGCAGCGCTGGGGGTAGTGCCGATTGGTTGTCCGATTGCCAACACGCACGCTTATGTGCTTGACTCTTCCCTCCAGCCGCTACCAATCGGCGTAGCGGGTGAGCTGTACATCGGTGGCATTCAGTTGGCGCGGGGCTACCTCAACCGCCCGGAGTTGACAGCGGAGCGATTCATCACCCATCCCGAGTTCGGGCGGCTCTACAAGACGGGCGATCAGGTGCGCTACCTTCCTGATGGGAACATCGAGTTTCTCGGACGGCTGGATCACCAGATTAAGCTGCGAGGCTTCCGCATCGAGCTGGGCGAGATTGAATCCACATTGCACCAGCATCCGACCATCCACGACGCCGTGGTGCTGACTCGTAGCGACGATACGCGGGGCGCACAACTGGTAGCGTACCTGCTGGTGAAGCCGATTGCCTCGGCAGAAGCGCTAGCCCTACCTGATCATGCTATTGATAGGGAGGCGCTACGCCAGTTCCTACATCAATCTCTGCCCGACTATATGCTGCCTGCGTCTTTTGTCGTGATGAGCGCTTGGCCGTTGACGCCTAGCGGCAAAATTGATCGCAAGGCGCTGCCTGCTCCTGATATTTCCCCGGTCGCCTTGGGCCAAGACTACACCGCGCCGCGCACCCCCACCGAGGTACAGTTGACGGCGCTCTACGCCGAGGTGCTGGGTGTTGCGCGGGTCGGCATCCACGATGACTTTTTTAACCTGGGCGGTCACTCGCTGCTCGCCATTCGCCTGATGCGCCAGATTCAGCAGGCGTTTGGGCAAGCGCTCCCGCTGGCTGCGCTGTATACACACCACACGGTTGCCAGACTTGCCGCCGCGCTGGCGAAACCAACGGCGGATGATCCGGCCAGCAGCGTGCCCGTCCCGTTCGAGGCCACCGCGCCGACAAGTTACACGCTCGCTCACGGGCAGCGGGCGCTCTGGTTCATGCAGCAAAGTGCGCCCGGCAGCCACGCCTATAACTCGGGATTGGCCCTGCGCCTCCGTGGCCCCCTTGACCGGCTGGCCTTGCGCGGCGCACTGGCGGATCTCGTCGCCCGCCACCCCAACCTCCGCCTTATCGTCACGCTTGAAGGTGGTGCGCCGCTCCAGGTGGTGCAGTCGTCAGGCCCGGTGCTGCTGGCTGAGGTTGATGCCCGCGACAGCGAACTAGCAGCGCTGGTGCGCGAATATTTCACCCAGCCCTTTGATCTGGAGCGCGGCGTGTTTCGGGCCACACTGATCACCTACGCCCACGATGATCACGTCTTGATCCTCTCGCTGCATCACCTCGCGACCGATGCTGGTTCAGCCGACATCCTGACCCGTGAAATGGCCCATTGCTACGCCGCACGTAGGAGCGGCCTGCCGGTCACGCTGCCGCCGCTAACGCACACTTATGCTGACTATGTACGTTGGGAGCACGCGCTGATTGATGCGGCGGGCGATCATCTACGCACGTACTGGCACGCCCAACTTTCCGGCGATCTACCGGTCTTACAGTTGCCGCTCGACGCCCCGCGCCCGCCGGTGCAGACCTTCAATGGCAGAGCGTATGTGTGGACGCTTGGGCCTGAGCTGACCCGGCAACTGAAGGCACTGGCCCGCGAACGTCAGGTGACGCGCTTCACGCTGCTGCTGGCGGTCTACCACGTGCTGCTTCACCGCTCCACCGGGCAGCACGACCTCCTGGTGGGTACGGCACCAGAGGCCGGACGCACCCGTCCCGAGTTCGCCGATGTGGTTGGCTATTTCGTCAACCTCGTGGCCCTGCGCTCAACCTTCGATCCTGCCGCGCCCCCCACGTTCAGCGCCTTCTTGTCCCAGGTTGCGCAGACGGTAAGCGGTGCCCTGGCGCATCAGCATTACCCCTTCCCGCTGCTCGTGCAAGAACTCCTGCCCCGGCGCGATGCGAGCATACCGCCGTTGATTCAGACGCTCTTCCTGCTCACGCAGCGCGAGGGCGATGACGCGACGGCGGCGAACGACGTGACTATCGCACCCTACCGCGTAGAGGAGACCGGCGGGCCGGGGGCGGGGCAGCTTGACCTCTCCTTGCTGATTGACGATCAGGGTGAGACACTGCGCCTCGTGTTCGATTACAACGCCGACCTCTTCGCCGCCGCCTCGGTCGAGCGTATGGCGGGCCACTTCACCGAGTTGCTGCGCGGCATTGTGGCCCAGCCCGATCAGCGGATTGACCGGCTGCCGCTGCTGACCGCCGCCGAGCGGCAGTTGCTGCTGGCATGGAATGACACTGCCGCCCCCTACCCGGATGACTTGTGCATTCACCAGTTGTTTGAGGCCCAAGTCGAGCGCAGCCCCGACGCCGTGGCGCTGGTGTTTGAACAGCAGCAGTTGAGCTACCACGAGCTGAATGCCCGTGCGAACCAGCTTGCCCACCAGCTTCTTGCCAGCGGAGTCGGCCCTGATCGGCTGGTCGGTATTTGCACCGAACGCTCGGTCGCGCTGATCGTGGGCATCCTGGGTGTACTCAAGGCGGGCGGCGCTTATCTTCCCCTTGACCCCGGCCTGCCACTGGAGCGCCTGCGCTTTATGCTGGAAGATGCTGGTGTCACGCTCCTCCTGACCCAGACAACGCTGCGGGCAACCATGCCGCAGGTGGTGCCGCTGCTCGATCTGAATCAGGATCGTGAGCATGAGCCGGTCGCTAATCCCGATGTCGCAGTCAGGTCAGATAACCTGGCCTACGCTATCTATACCTCCGGCTCCACAGGTCGCCCGAAAGGTGTCTTGATCGAACACCGCAGCCTTTGTAATCTGGTCTACGGGCAAATTGACCGCTTTTCCGTCACGGCGACGAGTCGGGTACTCCAGTTTGTCTCCTTCAGCTTTGATGTGGCGACGGGTGATATTTTTACGGCGTTGAGCTGTGGTGCCACACTCTATCTCGCCCACAGCAATCCGCTCCAGCGGCTCGCCATGCTGACTACAGAACTCCAACAGCAGGCGATTACCCACTTTGAAGTACCAGCGTCCGTTTTGGCAACCCTTGATCCGCAGACATGCCCCGCCTTGCAAACCGTAATCGTCGGCGGCGAAGTTTGTTCACCCGAGGTCATCCATCGCTGGTCACAAGGCCGGGATCTCTTCAATGCCTATGGCCCCACCGAGGCAACCATTTGCACCACGACTGCCAAGTTGAGCGCAGACCCGCACGCGCAGCCTCCGCCAATTGGGCACCCCCTTCCCAACACCCAGGTCTTTATCCTCGACACGCAGATGCAGTCCGTGCCGGTTGGTGTTCCTGGCGAGCTCTACATCGGGGGCAGCGGTTTGGCCCGTGGCTACCTCAACCGGCCTGACCTGACCGCTGAACGCTTCGTTCCCAATCCCTTCGGAACGGGACGGCTCTACAAGACGGGCGACCGCTGCGCGTATCGGCCCGATGGGGCGCTTGTGTTCCTCGGGCGGCTGGATCAGCAGATCAAGCTGCGTGGCTTCCGCATCGAACTGGGTGAGATCGAGGCGGTGGTGTGCCAGTATCCTGCGGTGCAGGAAGCGGTGGTCAATGTCTGGGAAGACGCGCTCGGCGAGCAGCGGCTGGTGGCGTATGTGGTCACAGCGCAGGCCGAAACCGCGTCCCTTAGCGCCGAGCTACGGACGTTTCTCAGTGAACGGCTGCCCCAGTTCATGATCCCCGCTGCTTTTGTC
>CAIXLU010000115.1 GCA_903920315.1 uncultured Oscillochloris sp. | reverse complement strand
CTTCGCGGCGTGGATCAGCTCGCTGGCCTATACCTCCGTCGCCTCGTCCACGGCCCTTGTCACGACCAACCCGGTGTTTGTGGCCCTGGCCACCTGGCTGATCTTCCGTGAACGCCTGCCCCCTGGCACCTGGGTCGGTGTTCTGCTCACCGTCGGTGGGTCGCTGCTCATCGGCCTGAGCGATAGCGGCGGCAGCAGCGGCACGGCCCCACTGCTTGGTGATGGGCTGGCCCTTTTGGGCGCGATGACCGTTTCAGGCTACTTCCTGCTTGGCCGACGGCTACGGGCGCGGATTGCGCTTCTTCCTTATATCTGGCTGGTCTACACCACGGCAGCGGTGGGGCTTTTGGGAGCAATGGCCCTCGCCGGTCAGTCACTGCTTGGGCTCCCGCCATTGGGTTACCTGCTCATTCTGGGGCTTGCCGTCGGGCCACAGCTTCTGGGTCATACGGCGTTCAACTGGGCGATCAAATACTTGTCGCCAACACTTGTCACGGTCGCTATTCTTGGCGAACCACTCGGCTCGGCTGCGATGGCCCTGGTGATCTTTCGCCAGACACTCCAACCGCTGCAACTCGTCGGCGGCGCGATACTGCTGACGGGAATTATTGTTGCTACCCTTGCGGAACGACGGGCCACGCCATCAGCCTGAGAATGCTGTTGGCAGATCAAGGTGACACGAGACACAGTGCATGAAAAGGCGCAGGGGGCGGATTGCAATCCGCCCCTGCGCCTTTTCATTGGAAAAACCAAAAAATATATCCCCTTCATTCCCAGAAGATCTTAATAATTCCTAAATATACTGAGGATGTGGAACACACCCTGCAACTCAGCTATTGTTATCATTCAATATGAGAGAGGAGGCTAAAGAGACAACCCAACAATCCCGCGCCGAGTACGTCCCGCCGACACAGTAACTGCAACGTAACAAATGTACACTAACGCCTAAGGAGGCACAGTCCTTGATTATGCGACATCGCTTCATCTCTACAACCATCTTCACTATCGCCTTGTTGGGCCTCTTGGTTCCTTTCGCCGCCCGTGCCTCGGATGGGCCCGAGTGGGTCGGCACGATTACATCTCGACCGAACGGTACGGTTGGGGATTGGTTGATCGGCGGTCGCACCTTCAGCGGCACCGCCGCAACCCGGATCCAGACAGAGCACGGCCCGGTCATCGTTGGTGCCTGTGCCGATGTGAAGTATTACATCAGAGGCACGGCGAACATCCTTACGGAAGTTGATAGCCAGGCTGCTTACAAGTGTGGCACTACCGGCGGCGGCAGCGGCAGCGGCAGCGGTGATGGTAGCGGCAGCGGCAGCGGCAGCGGTGATGGTAGCGGCAGCGGCAGCGGCAGCGGTGATGGTAGCGGCAGCGGCAGCGGTGATAGCGGCAGGCGCGACAGCTACGCACGGGTCGAGCAGTTCCCTGTCGGGCTCGTCGGAAGTTGGGTCATTGGCGGGGTTAACTATACCTCCACCGCGACCACCCGCAGCGAGCAGCAGAACGGCATTTTTGCCGTGGGTGCCTGCGTCGAGACCAAGTTCAGCACTCTCAACGGAGTCAACACCATCCTGGAGATCGAAACCGCTGCCTCGTACAAATGTACTGGCTCCACTAGCGGAACTCCTATCATTAGCAGCGGCCAGAGCTACGGGGTACTGAGTGCCTTCCCGGCGGGCCTGCTGGGTACCTGGACCGTCGGTGGTGTGAACTATACCGCCATAGCAACCACCCGGATCGAGCGGCAGCGCACGGAATTCTTCACCGGTGCCTGCGTTGATGTGAAGTACACGCCAGGGACCACGACTGCCCTGGAGATTAGCAGCACCGACGCTTATCGCTGCACCACGACGACGACCCAACCTCAGACGGCAGCCAGCAAGATCTACGGACTGGTTGAGGTCACACCTGCCACGAACACGGGTACCTGGACGATTGGTGGCGGTCAGTACAGCGCCACGAGTGCCACGTTCACCAGGGATCATGGCTCCCTGGACATTGGTACCTGCGCCACGGTTGAGTTTACAACGAGCAGCGGCGTGAACTCGGCCTCGCGGATCAGCACCGAGGAGCCGACGAAGTGCAATACCAGCACGTACCGCAACAAGATCTACGGCCAGATCAGCGCCATTCCGCAGGGGCTCTATGGCACCTGGACGATCAACGGTCTGTCGGTTGACTCCACCCAGGCCACGCGCTTTGAGCAGGGTGAGGGCAGCCTGTCCCTGAACGGCTGCGCAGAGGCGACCTACTACGTGCAGAACGGTGTGAACTACGCCGAGAAGATCGAGTCTCACGTGGGTACGAACTGCTCCAGCAGCTCCCCCACGCCGAGCCTGCCGACCAGCGCCACAACGACGTCCAAGATCTACGCACCTATCGGGAGCTTGCCCGCGACCCTGAACAACGGCGTTTGGAGCATCGGCGGGGCCGACTACACCGCCACGGCAGCAACCCGGTTCGAGCAGGAGTCAGCCATCTTCGCCGTCGGCGTCTGCGTCGAGGCCCGTTACGCTACGCAGAGCGGGGTCAACACGCTCCTGAAGGTGGAGACCAAACCGACGTCGCGATGCCAGACCAGCAGCAGTGGCACGCAGGTGCCGGTGCTGCGCGCCTACGGTGCGATTGAGACCCTCCCCAGCCCGGCTGGTGCCGGAACCTGGCGGATCAGCGGGGTGGACTACACCGCAACCGCCACTACGCAACTGAAGCAGGAGCAGGGCTTCTTCGCCGCAGGCGCGTATGTTCAGGTGACCTACCAGAACAATGGAACCTCCTTTGCCGCGCTCTCCATCGAGACCCACGTAGCTCCCGGTGATGGACGCAATGTATCGGTAGGTTCGCTGGATACACGTCCGACCGACGACACCGGCACCTGGGTTGTTAACGGGGTGACTTACCAGGGCGACAGCGCGATGGATGTCTCGCTGACCCCGAACACCCTGAACTCCCTCCAGGCGGCAACAAACAAGGTGTTGATCACCAGCTACCGTGGGTTGAACGGGGTGCAGTACATCACCTCAATCGCTGCGGTGCAGCAGGTCTACCTGCCGAGCGTTACGCGGTAGGATCTCATTCACAGTGGGTAAACAGGAAGGGGGAGTGCCAGCGAAACTGGCACTCCCCCTTCCTGTTACCCGCTTTCACCTGATGCCCGGCTCTCGGCTCTCGGCTCTCGGCTCTCGGCTCTCGGCTCTCGGCTATTTCACCCCACCTGTATCGCCATCAGAGTCATATCATCGTGGGTGGAGGTGCCCTCGGAAAAGCGAGCGACTTCGATCAAGATAAGGGCGATCAGGTCGTCGGGGGGCAAATGACCCCAGCGGACGAGCAGAGCCTCCAGGCGATCAAAGCCGAACAGGTTACGCCCTTGGTCGTGGGCCTCGATAATACCGTCGGTGTAGAAGAGAATCGTGTCGCCGATGGCGAGGTCAATCTCCACCTGGCTGTACTCAGTATTAATCCACACCCCCAGAGGTAGCGCCGCTGGCGCGGTCACAAAGCTGGTGCTGCCATCGGCGTGACGCAGCAGCGGGCTGAGATGTCCGCCGTTGGCTAAGGTCATCCGGCGCAGATGCGGGTCTACCAAAGCGTAGCTCAATGCCACAAACGCATTCTTGGGCACATCGTCTACCAGCCAACGGTTCGTCTCCGTGAGGACAACCCAGGGCGTCTCGTGATTGCGGGCCTCGGAGCGGCTGGTGGAGCGAGCTACGGCCATAAGCATCGCAGCGGGGAGGCTCTTGCCCGAGACATCACCGACGATCACGCCGACGCGAGAACCCAGATCAACGACATCATAGAAGTCGCCCCCTGTCTCACGGGCGGGCAGACAACGGGCGGCCATACTCAGGCCACCGACACGGGGCAGATGGCGCGGGAAGAGGTTTGACTGGATGCGACGGGCAATCTCCAATTCCTGCTCGATACGGGTAATCGACTCCTGGTAGAGTTGGGCATTCTCTAGGGCAACAGCGGCGTGATTGGCAAAGGTACGAGCTACCTCCATATCGCGCTCGCTAAAGCTGGACGCACTCCCATTGCGGATGTCAATGTTCAGCACGCCAAGCATGTTCCCCCGAGCGATCAGGGGCGCACCGATCCAGGCGCGGATGTTGGTCGAGGTAGGAATCCGCATCCACGCCCCCTCGCTGCGCTCAATCTGCCAGAGCAGCGGCTCGCGGCGACGCACCACATCGCCGGCCGCGCTGCCCTCCAAGGATAGGCTGATGCCACGGATGTTATCGCCTCCGGGTCGTCCGCGTGAGGCCACCATACGGAGTTGGTCGCCATCGAGTAGCATGATGGATGCGGTGTCGTAGGCGATCACCTTGTGCAATTCGCCGAGGATAAGTCGCAGCACCTCGTCGGGATTGAACGAGGAGCTAAGGACGCGGGCCATCTCGCGCAGGGTGTCAGCAGCAGTGGCGTGAGCCTGGGCTTCCTGAGCCAACCGCGCATTCTCTGTAGACTGAGCATCCAGGGCCTCGAAGAGGCGCACCTTCTGCACCCCCAGGCTCACATGACTGCCTACCTGCTCCAGAAAATCAATCATACCGACATCGTAACGATGGGGCCGGTAGTCTTGCACCGAGAGGATCCCGATCATGTCGCCGTCGCGAGCGACCAGGGGGACACCAGCCCACGAGCGCACTTCGTTACGGGGGCCAACGGGGTGCGGGATAATGCCACGGCGGGCCATGTCATCGCGCTGCGCAGGCAGATCGTGGTAGAGCAGGGGCTCGCGATTGGTCAAGATCCAGTCGCTGAGTGTGCCCTCATGAACCGTCACACCCACTACCTCCCGCGAGATATGGACACCCTCCTCGACAAAAATCGCATGCGTAACGGTGCGGCTACCCGGCGGATGGCAGATAAGGAGGTAAAACACCGAAGCGTCCGTGGCATCAACTACCACCCGGCGCACTTCGTCGAGCATCAGATCGAGATCGTAGGAAGCAGTGACCAACTTCCCAATCTGGCCAATTGCCTCAAGCTCGCTGATCTGGCGGGCACGTTGGGTGAGCAGACGCACGTTCTGCACGTGCAGGGCTACCTGGGCCGCGACATTATGGAGCAGTCTTTCATCGCGTATGCTGAAGGTGCTGGGGGTGTCGCTCTGCACCGAGATCACCCCGATCACACGACCATCGCGGTCAATCATTGGGACACCAAGCCACGAGAGCGGTTGGCGTACAGACCCGACGATAGAGCGATCAACTTCCTCAAGGACGGCGATCTGCTCGGGCAAGTTCTCGAAGCGCAAAGGCATCCCGCTGCGGATGATCCACGCGCTGAGCGAGCGCGGCGGCGGCGGTTGGCTACTCCAGTAGACGGAGGTATACCCACCCTCAATTGAGATAGCGTCGCTCACCACCCTGCGGTCAGGGTCGTAGATCAGCATGGAGAAGGTGTCGAGTGGAATGAAATCCTTCAGCGCATTGTAAACCTGATGCAGCAGTGTACGCACATCTTGGGCCGTAGATGCGGCACGACTGACGCTGCTCAGGGCGCGCAGTTCATTGATTTTACGCTCACGCTCCTCCAGCAGACGCGCATTTTCGACCACAACGGCGATCTGGTTGGCCACCGACTGGGCCAAGCGTACCTCATACGCACTGAAGGTGCGTGGACGCAAGGAAAACAGGGTCAGGGTTCCCAGTACGTTTGTGCCGATGCTCAGCGGGACACTAAGGATGCACTCGAAGGGAGGGAAGACGTGTACCGGGAATTGGTTCGGGTCAAAGCGCGTGTGCCAGCCGCGTTCGATCACCAGCGGGCGACCCTCGATCACCACCTGGCGCAGCGGGCTGGTCTCCAGAGGCGAGTTGGTCGTCACCTTGGCGTACTGGGGTGAAAGTCCGCGATGAGCTTGGAGCACGAGAGTCTGGTGCGAGTCATCAAGCAGGCGCACGGTGCCGGCGTCGAAGCGAAAAAGACTGAGCGTCACATCAAGAGCCTGGTCGAGGATCGTCGGCAGCGGGCGACGAGTCACCACCGCCGAGGCAATGCGGCTGAAGGCGTCAATCTCTTCGGTACGGGCAGTCACTTGCGCCGCCAGAGCTTGGCTCAACCGCCCCTGAACTTCGATCAGACGCACGTTCTCCACAACCACGGCGATCACGTTTGCGATACGCTGGAGCAGATCCTGCGTGGCTGGCGTGTAGATGCCGACTCGGTAGCTCTGGATGGAGATCACGCCGACCACGTCAGCACCAACCATACCAACCATTAAGGGAACGCCAAGCCACGCACGTGAGAACTTTTCGACATTGCCGAACATGTCTCCAGGCGCATCAGGATCGTCTTCGGTCAGCAGATCGTGGTAAAGCAAGGGCTTATGGGTCTGCACAATAATGCGGGTGAGCGGCCCATACTTCATCCCCTCGATATACTCTTCCTGGCCCTCGTCTACCAGCAGGACAGCGCTAAACGTCTCGGGTATTTGGTCACAGAGAGCAACGTAGATGGCATCGAAGCTAAAGATGTGATCTAGTTCGTGGTAGATCGTCTCTAGGATGGTGCGCAGGGCGGGGCGGTCACGACAGGCAAGGCTGATGGTATAGAGGGATGCAAGCACGCGCTGATCCTGCTCACGCCGACGGCGGAGCTTATCGCGCCGGTGCTCGCGCCCGACCACCATCTGGGAGCGGCGTACCATATACCCGCTATCTCCGTTCAGGGCCACGCCCCTACACGACCTACAGCTTTTCCCGGGCGTATCTTACACCATATTGTCTTTGAGGACGTAGCCCTGCCCGCGCATGAACGTCTTTTGCACATCCCTTCGTTTAGGGGTACAATCGGGCCAGCCCATAGGTTTGCCTCAAGAGTGTCAGAGGAGCGCTATGCGCGTCGTCGCGATGATCATGGCTGGCGGTGAGGGAACTCGTCTGAGCGTACTCTCGGAGAAGCGCGCTAAACCATCGGTTCCCTTCGCTGGTAAGTTTCGTATTATTGATTTCACCCTCTCGAACTGTGTCAACTCGGGAATCTTCGATGTAGCTGTACTCACGCAGTATCGGCCTCATTCCCTGAATGATCATATTGCGATTGGGAAACCCTGGGATCTCGACCGCGCTCGCGGCGGGGTGCAGTTGCTCCAACCCTACCAGGGCCGCAATGATGAGTCGTGGTATCGCGGCACTTCGGACGCGATCTATCAGAACGTGAACTTCATCCGCGAGCGGCGCGCCGATCTGGTGCTGATCCTCTCGGGCGACCATATCTATAAGATGGATTATGGCGCTATCGTTGCGACCCACCTGCGCAATCAGTCCGACCTGACGGTGGGGGTGATGCCCGTCCCGCTCGATGAGACTGACCGCTTCGGGATCATGACCACCGATGAGTCCCATCGGATTATTGAGTTTACCGAGAAGCCGAAGGGTCGCGATAAGGGTAACCTTGCCTCGATGGGCATCTATGTCTTTACCGCCGACGCCCTGATTGCGCGGCTCTCGGAGGGCAGCGACGATAAGCCGAGGATTGACTTTGGCAAGAACGTGATCCCGGCGATGGTCGCCGAGGATCGTGTCTTCGCCCACCATTTCACAGGCTACTGGGTTGATGTGGGCACGATCCAGTCGTACTGGGAGACGAGCATGCAACTGCTCGACCCATCGCTGGACTTCGACCTGTTCGATAAAGAGTGGGTGATCCGTACGCGCAGCGAGGAGCGCCCGCCGGTGAAGGTTGGCCCGCAGGCCCGCGTCAGTCAGTCCATTGTCTGTAACGGCTGTAGTATCCGTGGCACGGTGGAGCGCTCGGTACTCTCACCAGGGGTGTATGTCTCGCCAGGGGCAATTGTGCGCGACAGCGTGGTGATGAACGATACCTGGATCGGGCCGGGTGCCGTCCTCGACCGGGTGATCGTTGATAAGCAGGTGGTGGTGGGAGCCGGTGCCCGCCTCGGCTTTGGCGACGACCTGACGATGCCTAACGTGCGCGAACCCGATAAGCTCAATACGGGAATCTCGGTGATCGGCAAGTCGGCCCACATTCCGCCTGGCATCAGCGTTGGCCGGAACGTGGTAATCAACGCCGACCGCGATACCGAGGACTTTCCGGGCGGCGATGTGGCGTCGGGGGAGACGATTTAATACATTGCAGATTGTAGATTGCAGATTGCAGATTGGGGCACGCCGCCGCAATCTGTTATCCGCAATCTGCAATCTGCAATCTGCAATCTGCAATTACTATGCTTCGCACACTCGCACTGATTCTCGCCGGCGGCGACTCGCCCGCTCTCTCGACGCTCACCGCCGAGCGGACGGAGGCGGCTGTTCCCTTCGGCGGCAAATTTAAGATCGTTGATTTCACGCTCTCAAACTGCGTGAACTCGGGGATCTATAACGTTGGCGTGCTTACCCAGTACCGCCCGCGCTCGTTGCACGTTCACCTTGGTGTTGGTCGGCCCTGGGATCTCGACCGCGCCCAGGGCGGTCTGCGGCTGCTGCACCCCTCGCCCACGCCCGATGGCGGCGGCTGGCAGCACGGCACCGCCGATGCGGTGCGCTATAACCGCGACTTTGTTGAGGAGCATGCGGTTGATGCGGTGTTGCTTCTGGCCGGCGACCATATTTATAAGATGGACTATACGCCGCTGCTTGAGTTGCACCAGGAGCGCGGTGCCGATGTGACGATGGCGGTTCACAGCGTCAGCCCCCACGATGTCCGCCGCTACGGGATCGTCTCAGTGGGCAGTGACGGACGGGTTGATCGCTTTATTGAGAAGCCGCGCCGCTCCACATCAAGCTTGGCCTCAATGGGTATCTACGTCTTTCGCAAACAGTATCTGCTTGACCTGCTGGCCAAGAATGACGATGCAGATTTCGGGCGACACATCCTGCCCAAGATCGTCGGCAAGGCCAATACCTACGCCTACAACTTTCAGGGCTATTGGGCCGATGTCGGCACAGTGCAGGCGTTCTACGAAGCCAACATGGCCCTGCTCGCCGAGACGCCCGCCCTCGATCTGTACGACCCCGAGTGGGTGATTCACACCACCAGCGCCGACCGACCGGGCGTGCAGGTTGGCATCGGCGCACGGGTTGAGAATAGCCTACTCAGCGATGGCTGCCAGGTACACGGCAGCGTGGTGCGCTCAGTCCTCTCGCCAGGTGTCTATGTCTCTCCTGGTGCAGTGGTGCGCGACTCGGTAATCTTCGGCGATGCCTGGATTGGCCCTGATGCGGTGATCGAACGCTGTATCGTGGATGAGAACGTGAAGATCGGCGCGGGCGCACTTTTGGGCAATGGCGAAGATAATACACCGAACCACGATGCGCCTGATCGCCTGAACACCGGCCTCACCCTGGTCGGCATCCACGCCCAGATTCCCGATGGCGCACACATCGGTCGAAATGTGGCAATCCGCCCTCGCACCGCCGAATCCGCCTTTGGCAAGGGCAACAGTGTAAAGAGCGGATCCACCGTGTAGGGGCGCATCGCGATGCGCCCTCGCCGGCCTTGCAAATGTCACCCTCGCGGCGGTGCGGATCCACCGTGTAGGGGCGCATCGCGATGTAGGGGCGCATCGCGATGCGCCCCTACAGAGATCAACATGACATCATGAACATCCCCGAGATCACAATTGACTCCAGCCTACGGGCGAGGCTCCAGCAGGGCCACCCGTGGGTTTATCGTAACCACGTATCAGGCGGCGAACATCTGCGCTCTGGCCAGTGGGTGCGTGTTCGCTGCGGCGGATGGATCGCCTACGGCCTGTGGGATACGCGCAGCGCCATCGCGGTGCGCCTGTTCAGCCGTCAGGCAGTACCCGACGCCGACTGGATCGGCGAGCGAGTCTGGGAAGCGTGGGAGTCCCGCGCCGCCATTCGTAACAGTATCCCGAATACTAGCGCCTACCGCTGGATCTACGGCGAAGGGGATGGGCTGCCGGGTTTGGTGGTTGATCGCTACGGCGATTATGCGGTCATTCATACGTACGCTGAGAGCGTCCAGGCAATTGTGTCCCAGGTAGCCACCGCCATGCGCGGCTGCGACCCAGAGCTACGCGGGGTGTCCATTCACCAACGTCCCCAGGACGATGAGGAAGGTGACGACTCCCCCAGCCCTCCCCCTGCCTCCCGGTCTCCTGCCTCCCGCCTCCCGCCCCCTGCCTCCCGCCCCCTGCCTCCCGCCTCCCGCCTCCTACCCCTCTGGGGCGATCTGCCGCCAGACGATCTGGTGATCCAGGAGCACGGGCTTTACTTCCGCGCCAACCTGCGCCAGGGCCAGAAGACCGGCCTTTTTCTGGATCAGCGCGAGAACCGGCAGGCGATTGAGTCTCTCGCCAGCGGACTAACGGTACTGAACTGCTTCGCCTACACCGGCGGGTTCTCGCTCTACGCGCTGCGCGGCGGTGCCGATGTTGTCACCAGCGTTGATAGCGGACGCGGACTTGCCGAGGCCACCGCCGATAACATCGCCCTGAACCGGCTTGATGCCCGACGGCACAGCTTTATCACCGAGGACTGTTTTAGCCTGCTTGATGGCTATGTGAAGACCGGGCAGCACTTTCAGATGGTCATCCTCGACCCGCCCAGTTTCGCCCGCACCAAGGGTAGCGCCTACGCCGCCCAGCGCGCCTACGCCCGCCTGAACACTCTGGCCATGCGCTGCGTCGAGCCCGGTGGCCTGCTGGTCACATCGAGTTGCACCAGCCAGATTGCCCCCGAGGCGTTCCGTTCGATGCTTGGTGAGGCGGCGGTTGCGGCCCAGCGCCGCGCCCAGATCATCCACGAGGTGGGCCAGCCAGCCGACCACCCGGTACCGGTCGCCTTCCCCGAGGGACGCTACCTGAAGTTTATTATTGCTCGGGTGCTGCCTGTGCTATAGGGGCGCATCGCAATGCGGCCCTGGCCCATGCTATAATTTGCTATGCATGTTCTCCAACTCGCCTGGGAATTCCCGCCCCACGTTGTCGGCGGAATGGGGCGTCATGTTGCCGAGCTGGCTCCCGCCCTCGCTGACGCCGGCATGCGTGTTTCAATCATTACCCCGCAGCTCCACGGTGGCATGATCGAGGAGCTATTGACCCCTAACCTTCGCATCTCTCGCGTCCCGATTTCCCCGGCTCTCGGCGCCGATTACCCGCATTATGTGGCCAACGTGAGCCGTCATTTGGAGCAGGCCGCAGACGATGTACGTAAGACCCTGGGGCGATTCGACGTAATTCACGCCCACGATTGGCTCACGGCGGAGGCGTCTGGGCGGCTTAAGCACCTCTGGCAAATCCCCTTGGTTGCTACCGTCCACGCCACCGAGCGCGGGCGTGGGTGCGGCCACTTGAACGGACGGGCGGCGCAGCAGATTAATGATCAGGAGTGGCTGCTCACCTACGAGTCCTGGCGGGTGATCGTCTGCTCGCAGTTTATGTCCCGCCAAGTCAGTGAGTATTTTCAGACACCTGCTGACAAAATTGATATTGTACCGAATGGCATGGGGGTACCCGCAAACCTCTTCGTCGGGACAGAGGATCGACTGGCCTTCCGGCGGCGATTCGCGGCTGACGATGAGCGATTGGTCTTCTATGTCGGGCGGATGGTCTCTGAGAAGGGAATTCATATTCTGCTTGATGCATGGCCACAGATCGCGTCAGCCAAGGCTCGCCTGCTGATCGCCGGTACGGGCAGTTATCTCAACACACTCCAGAGCCAGGCCGAGCTTGCCGGACTGGGAGAGCAAGTGCGATTCTTAGGCTTTGTGAGCAATGAGGATCGGGATAAAATCTATCAGGTGGCTGATGTTGCCGCCTTCCCATCGCTCTACGAGCCTTTCGGCATGGTCGCCCTAGAGGCGTTTGCCGCCGGGTGCCCGCTAGTGGTGAGTGCCGCCGGTGGTCTCGCTGAGGTGGTGCGCCACGGCGAGACCGGGTTGATTGTGCCTGTTGGCAATGCTGCCGCCCTCGCCGATGCCGTCCTGGAATGTATGCGCCATCCAGACGCGGCCCGCGCCCGCGCCGCCACGGCACTGCGTGAGGTGCGCGGGAGCTATGCCTGGGATCGGATTGCCGAATCAACAATCAGTGTCTACCGGCGCGTCCTTGGTGAGTGGCAGACCGGAATCTGGGGGAAGTAGGAAAAAGGGAACAAAACGCTATGCCGGGAAACAGTTTTGGACAGATTTTTCGCCTCACGACCTGGGGCGAGTCGCACGGGCCGGGTGTGGGCTGCGTCGTTGATGGCTGCCCGTCGGGCCTAGATCTGACGGTTGAGGATATTCAGCGCGAGCTGAATCGCCGCCGTGTTGGCCAGAGCAAGGTTAGCTCGCAGCGCCAGGAGTCTGACGTGGTGCAGATTCTCTCGGGTGTCTTTGAGGGCCGCACCACCGGCATGCCGATTAGCATGCTGGTCTTCAACAGCGATGCGAAATCCGCGCACTACGAGAACATCAAAAATCTCTATCGGCCCGGCCACGCCGATTATAGCTGGGATGCGAAGTACGGGATACGCGACTGGCGCGGCGGCGGAAGATCGAGTGCCCGCGAGACGATTGGGCGGGTGGCGGGCGGCGCAATCGCCAAGCTGCTGCTGGCCCGCTCCGGCGTGCGAATCGTGGGCTATACCCTGCAACTCGGCGACCTGCGGGCCAACGTGATTGATGAGGACGAGATCGAGCGCAACATCATGCGCTGCCCCGACCCGGCGGTAGCGGAGGAGATGGTGGCCCGTGTGGACGCGGCCCGCCACGCGCAGGACTCCCTGGGCGGTGTGGTTGAGGTGCGCGCCCGTGGTGTACCTGCTGGCCTGGGCGAGCCGGTCTTCGATAAGCTCCAGGCCGATATTGGCAAGGCCATGTTCTCCATCCCGGCGATCAAGGGCGTCGAGTTTGGCGAGGGTTTTGGTGTGATCGGACTGCGCGGCTCGGAGAACAACGATCCCTTTGTGCGCCGGGATGACGGGAGCATCGGTACGACCAGCAACCGCCACGGCGGCATCCTCGGCGGGATTTCCACCGGCGAGGAGATCATTGTGCGTCTGGCCGCCAAGCCCCCGGCGAGCATCGCTCAGCCCCAACAGACGGTTGACCGCGACGGGAACCCAGCCACAATTGAGGTGCATGGCCGTCACGACCCGACGGTGCTGCCGCGCCTAGTGCCGGTGGCCGAGGCCATGCTGGCACTGGTGCTGGCCGACCATTTGTTGCGCCAGCGAGCGGCAAGGCTCATGTAGTGGAACGTCTGCGCAAACAGATCCCACTCTCAATCCTCGCGGCCACCGCCGCTGGACTCTGTTGGTCCGCCACCCTGGCCCTGCTGCTCTTTGGCGGGTTGCACGCCGGGGAGCCGCCGTTCTCCCTCCAGCGGCTGGTCTACTACATTCTGGTTCTCGCGGCGGCTCTGCTCACCTTCGCACCAATTGAGTTCAGCTTGAATCTGCCCGGTCTGACGGTGGATGGGACGGTGGGTACGGCCCTGCTGCTCTATAGCCTAGCTTTTGTGCCGCCGCCCACCGATTGGCTGCTCGCCCCGCCCGATATGCCGGTTTACGCTCTGATGATCGGTGCCCTCTTCCTCTGTGGCGCGGCTGGCTCGCGGCCCTTTGTCTATGCCATTGGACAGCGCGTGTTTAAAGAGCGCGTCCTCGCCCTCGACCTGCGCCGGGTGCGCCGTCAGTCCTACGAGATTGGCCTGCTGCTGGCGGCACTGGCCACCCTAGCCGGGCTGCGTCTCCTCACCTGGGTGAGCGTCCTGCTCCTGGCCCTCGCCCTGATCATTGCCGAACTGCTCTTCCTGGCCCGCTTCCGGGCCAAGACCAATGTGTAATTGCAGATTGCAGATTGCAGATTGTAGATTGACCGGATAAGAAGAGCGGCAATCCACAATCCACAATCCACAATCCACAATCTGCCAAGGAGTCCTATGATCCGTATCACTATCGTCGGCCTCGGGCTGATCGGTGCCTCACTGGGAATGGCTCTGCGCAGCGCCGATGTAAAGGAGAGTCCCCTCGGTGAGATCGAGGTGGTGGGCTACGACCGTGATCCGCGTGCGGTGAAGGAGGCTCGTGGGCGTCTGGCGATTGACAGGGGAACCGGCTCACTTGCCGATGCGGTGCGCGATGCACAGGTGGTGGTGGTGGCTACGCCGGTTCAGGCAGTGCGCGAGGTGTTTCGCCAGATCGGGCCGCTCCTGTCGGCGGGCGCTGTCGTCACTGATGTGGCCAGCACCAAGACCCAGGTAGCCGCATGGGCTGCCGAGTTGCTGCCTACGTCGGTCAGCTATGTCGGTGGACACCCAATGGCGGGCAAGTCGCAGGCGGGCGTGGCTGCGGCTGACCCCGATCTGTTCAAGGAAGCGATCTACTGCCTCATTGTCAATCCCCATACTCGCCAGGATGCCGTGAATGTGGTTGAGGCGATCATCCGCACGGTTGGGGCTAAGCCCTACTACATTGATCCTGAAGAACACGACGCCTACGTGGCCGGGATCTCGCACCTGCCATTTATGCTCTCCGTTGGCCTTGTGGAGGTGACGGGCCGCAGCCCGGCCTGGAAGGAGATGGCCCCCCTGGCCGCCTCCGGGTTCCGCGATGTTTCGCGGCTGGCATCAGGCGACCCTGAGATGCACCGCGATATTAGCCTGACCAATCCCGCCGGGCTGAGCCGCTGGATCACCGAGATGATCGAGTTCCTGTGCGAGGTGCGCGGTCAGATTGAGTCGGGTGATGCGGCGGCAATTGAGGATCTGCTGTGGCGGGCCAAGCAGCAGCGTGATACCTGGCTGGAGAGTCGCCCGAACCTGCGCCCAGGCGAGGACGCATTCGCTCGCCCAATCGAGGTTGAGCGCCCGAATTTGCTCACCTTCCGCCGTCCCAATCGCCAAAAATAGCGGCGAGGTGGTGGCACAGGATTCCTCTCTGTCTTGACATCGCTGAGAACTTAGTGCTACACTTCACGAAATGTCTTGCAATCTCGTGGAGGGATCCTGTGGAACGTCTTGAAGATCCGCCGGACGTTGTTATCCGCCGGCTACCGCTTTATGCTCGAAGCCTGCGCTACCTGCTCGATGAAGAGATCCACTCGGTCTCGTCGCAGGAGCTAGGCGAGCGCATTAATGTCACCGCCGCACAGATCCGCAAAGATCTCTCCTACTTCGGCGAGTTTGGCAAGCAGGGTATCGGCTACGATGTTGAGAAGCTGCTCAACCACATTGAGCGCATCCTTGGGCTTGACCAGAGCTGGCCCGTGATCTTGGTTGGCGTCGGTCATCTCGGTCAGGCTATTGCCCGCTACGATGGATTTCACTCTCAAGGACTGCGAATTGTCGGAATCTTCGAGACCGACCAGCACAAGATTGGCCAAAAGATAGCGCATATTGAGATCACCGACTATGCCCTTATGCCGAAGGTGATCCGCGATACGGATGTGCGTCTTGGGATCATAGCCGTACCCGCAGCCGAGGCCCAGTCTGTCGCGGATATGTTGATTGATTCTGGAATTCGGGCGATCCTCTGCTATGCGCCAATTATCCTCCAGACTCCCGATGATGTCTGGGTACGCTATATCGATCCGGTTGCCGTACTGCACAGCATGACTTATTACCTCGCCCGCGAGAATATGCCGTAATTGGTGTGAGAGCAGTCGTACCTATGAAGCGAAGCGCGCCTCTGAGTCTGGTGCCCCTGCCGATCATGCTGATCGCCCTGGTCTATCTGCTCGTCGCTGCGCCGCTGCTCTGGACGCAGTCCGGTATACGTGCGCTACACCTGCCACAGATGCCGGTTGCAGAATCCCACGCCGATACGCCGCTGTCTGCCCGTTCTTCGCTGTTCGGCGACATATCTCCTGCCGAGGCGTTCGCCGCGCTCCAACGACGTAGTCTTGCCCCCCTCGCCGTGCGCTGGGATGCTCGCAGTGGCATCCCTACCTTCCTTAGCGCCGCCAACCCAGCGGATCGTCTGGCCTACCAGCCTACCGCCGCTGAGATCGGCAACCCTGTCGCGATTGCCCGTGGTTTCCTCGATCAGAACCGCAGCCTCTTCGGGCTGCGCTCCGCCGTTGAGGATCTGCATCTGCTGCGGGTCGAGCCCGATCCCCAGCAAGGCTACGCTCATATCCGCTTCGATCAACGCTACGCCGGTCTGCCAGTTTTTGGCCGTCAACTGGTGGTTCACCTCGATCCGACGGGCCAGGTGGTTGCGGTGAACGGCGAGTTTGCGCCTATTCTCCAGCTTGCCACTAAGCCGACGATCAGTGCGGCTCAGGCCGACACTGCCGCCCTCGCGAATCTGATCACCGAACAGTTGCGCCCCAGTGATGCGGCCAGCGCCCAGATCACCGCTCTGCCGGACGAGACCCATCTGGCTGTCTATGTTGATGATCAAGGCCAATCTAGCTTGGTCTGGAATGTGACTATCCTGACGGAGCGGCCCCTAAGCCAGTGGCATATCTTCGTCAACGCCGGTCGTCCCGTGGTCGTCCACGCGATTGACGAGGTGATGCCGATCAAGCGGCGCAAAACCTACAGCGCCCGCAATGGTACCAGCGTCCCTGGTCGGCTGCTGGTGGATGAGGGCGAACGCACCAAGGATGCGGTCGCGCAGGCCGCCCACGACGGTGCCGGTGTGGTCTACGATTACTACATGAAGACCTTCAAGCGTGACGCCTACGATGATCAGGGCAGCCCGATGATCTCGACCGTCCACTATGGTAGCGACCCGGAGGATGCCGAGAATGCGGCCTGGGTGGGCGAATACAGCCAGATGATCTACGGTGATGGTGGCCAGATCTTCAGGCCCCTGCCCTACGGCCTGGATGTCATCGGCCACGAGTTTACCCACGGCGTGATTGATAGCAGTTCGGCCCTGGTGTACGAGGGTCAGTCTGGGGCGCTCAACGAGTCCTACGCCGATGTCTTTGGCGCGCTGATTGATCGGGGCAACTGGACAATTGGCGAGCAGGTGGTGAAGTCGCCGCCTTATCCCGTACCGTACCTGCGCAACCTGGAAGACCCGAGCGCCGGCGGTTCCTACGATAAAGGCGACGCCCTGGCGAGCGTGGGTCAGCCCTCAACAATGGCGGAGTATGCCAATCTGCCCAACTCGCGCCGCTCCGATAACGGCGGTGTGCATGTGAACAGCGGCATCCCCAACCGCGCCGCCTTTCTGGTGGCCAAGGCGATTGGCCGCGAAAAGATGGAGCAGATCTACTACCGCGCCCTCACCAGTTACCTTACCCCCGATGCCGATTTTGTCGCCGCCGCCGATGCGACCGCCCGCGCCGCCGCTGATCTCTATGGGCAGGCTGAACTGAACGCCGTCCATGCCGCTTTTGCCCAAGTGGGCATCACCAGCGCCGCGCCGCAGACTCCGCCGCCCGACTCGTCTACCGGGGATGTGCCCTCGGGAGAGCCAAGTGCGCCTCCGCCGGTTGAAGCTCTGCCCGCTGGCTGCACGGATGTGATCACCAACGGTGGGTTCGAGCAGGATGGTGGCTGGATCGAGGTCTTACGTGGTAACGCCGTCCTGATTGATACACAACTGCCGCGTAGCGGCAAGCGCAGCGCATGGCTTGGCGGCAGCGATACGGAGCCGCTTCAGTCGCTCTCTCAAGAGGTGAGGTTGCCCGCCAACGCGACCAGTATCACCCTTGGCTACGCTCGCTACACTCACGAGGAGTTGAGCGGCCTGCTCGGTGCCCTCTCCGATGACGCCAAGTTCAGCGTCGCCCTCACCAATCCCAGCGGCGACATTCTGGAGACCGTGGAGGAGTTGCCCTCCTCGAAGGCCGATGAGACGTGGAGCGAACAGATCGCCGACATCTCGGCCTATGCCGGCAAGACCATAAACCTGGTCTTTTCGTCCGAGAACCCGCGTGGCAACGTGTCGAGTATGTTTGTGGACGAGGTTACGCTGGTGGTCTGCACGACGGGACAGGCACCCGCCGCGCCGCCCACCAGCAGCAGTGATTTGGTCTATATCACGGGCGCGATCACCGACGCGGACACGCATCGCGGCGTAGGCGGGGTGCAGTTTTTTGTAATCACCCCCGGTCTCAGAGCCAGCGATGCCGCCGCCGATGATAACCTGAGCGCCGATGAAATCCTGACGATGGGCACCACCGACGATAGCGGGGTTTTTCAGACCAACGAGGCTGTGCCCAGGGATCAGACCTACAGCGTGATCGTGTTCGCTCGTGGCTACCGATCCATCCTCGCCGATGACAAGGTGGTTATCCCAAACGATGCTGACAACCCGCACCGCGTAGACGCCGAGATCCGCCGCAGCCGATAATCTTCTCGCTGCTATGGTGTCGGCAACACAAAAAATGAGGCCCCTGATGAGCGATGAGCCTCATCTGACATGTTGTATCTGCGACCAGCCGCTGACACCGCCGTACCATATTCTTGGCCAGCGGACCTACTGCGACCATCACTTTGCCCTGGTGAATAAGCCCCACGTTGGATTCTGGCGGGCTGGACTCACCCAGATCGTGGGCATGGGTCTGTTCAGCGCGCTCGTCTCCTACATGGCCGAGCTGATCGGCCCGCTCAGTGGCCCCGCGCTGCTGCTCGCCGGGATCCTGCTGGCGCTGGTTCCCTCCGCGATCTGGCTGGTCTTCTTTTACCGCCAAGATCGTCTGGAGCCTGAGCCGAAACTCCGTGTTGCCGCCGTCTTCTTTCTGGCCCTCATCCTCACCGATGTCCTCGGTCGGCGCATCACCGATGATTGGCTCCAGGTGCGCCTGTGGGCCTCGGCCAGCACGACCACCTCCCTGGCCGCGTCCATCCTAATCGTCGGCGTTACCTGGCAGGCTATCGCCTACGCCGCCGTGCGCCTGCTTGTCTACACCACACCCGAGTTTGATGAGCGCATGGATGGAATCGTCTACGGGACGGTGGCGGGGCTGGGGGTGGCTACGCTGCTGAACCTGCGTTACGTGCTAGACAACGGTGGTGTGGCCCTCGGGCCAGGGGTGATCAGCGTAGTGACTGCGGCATTGGCCCAGGCATCGTTTGGTGGCCTGATGGGCTATTTCATGGCCGAGGCCAAATTCACCCACCGCCCGATCTGGTGGGTGCCTGTGGGTTTCGCCCTCGCCGCCGCCCTCAACGGCACATTCAGTTGGCTGATCGG
>CAIXLU010000114.1 GCA_903920315.1 uncultured Oscillochloris sp. | reverse complement strand
GGGCAGGGCCGCAAGCAATTCCTGGGCGACAACGGGGTCAATCTGCCGTGGTGCGGGCGGAAGTTGAATCGTGATCGACGCACCGACGATGCGGTCAACGTAACCGCCGGAGATCGTGATCTGCTGGAGGGTCCCGACATTACCCGCGATGTGCAGCGGGCGTCCGGCAAGGTCAAGGTGCTGGCCCACGAGGGATGCGAGCGCTACGCCAAGCAGAGGTTGCTCGGTAAGGCGACGTGCGACCTCGGCGGGAGACATGCCAGCGGCGAGGTCGTCCAGAAGCGCCGCGAGATCACCCGCGTAGGTACGCTGTTCGGTGGGCAGGGCGTCAGAAAGGGTTTGCGTGATGCTCATTCGGTGTCGTCCAGTTCATCTTTGGTAGGCTCTCCCAACGTGACCAAGGCCGCCTTCACCCGTGCGATACCGGCCCGCGCCTCGCGGATGCCCGCCGTGACCTCGGGGCGGGCGTTGGCGGTGCCGGTAATCGCGATCTGATCGATGTAGTGGGCCAGGGTCGCACGATAGTGTTCCAGACGCTTCCGCTGGGTAGCGATGACATCCGTGTTTGTGCGCCCGGTGGCGGGGGTTGAGGCGGGCGGCGTGCCGTGATGGTGCTGGCTGCCACTGATGCTACCCACCTGCCCCCCGCTCACCGTGATCACCTGCACGGTGCCCACGTTGCCACCGATATGGATACCGCCAGTGGCCTCGCTCGTCGGGGGGGAATCTTCCGCCCACAGCCGCCCATCCCGCATCCTGAGCCACAGCGTCGGTATCCACCACTCGGTGCCTTCGCGCAGCGCGGCCCGTGCCAGGGCAACCGCTCGGTCAATGCGCCCGTCGCGGGCCAGTTCCTCAAACAGCACCGGCAGCAGCCGCGTCGCCGCGCTTATCGAGAGCGTGTCCTGCATCGCCAGCACCGCGCCAACGCCCGTGTGGGCGAGGCGCGGGCCAAGGGCGGCCAGCGGGCCAGCGTGGTGACTCTTCCCGCCGCCCTCGCAGGCGATGAGGATGACCAGGAGGGGCGGGCGGTCACTCTGGGAAAGTATCTGCGTGAGGACGCTGCCGGTGACATGCGCGGTCGTCCCCTCGTTGTTCTCCAGCCAAAGGTTCGTATCGTCGCCGGTATGCTGGCCGTGGCACATCAGGCAGAAGATCGTGGGTTGTGCGCGGAGGGCGTCCTGGATCGCACTCAGGGTCGCTCGGCGCACGTCACCAATAACCGTGAGCGCGATACCGCCCAGCGCCGCATGCACCCGGCCCACCTCGCCCGCCACGTCAATTTTAGCCATATCGTAGCGGCTCAGGTCGCTCGGGTTGGCGACGACGAACAGGGCGCTTAGGGAGGGCTTTGGCCCCAACCGGATCGGCCTCGTATCATCCGTGTCCAGGGAGCGCACGAGGCGCAAGCGAGCGTCCGTCGCCAGCGGCACGTCGGTGATCGGGTCGCGCAGCGTCTCCCAGCGCAGGGCGTGGATACTGGCATCGGTGGTGGTGAGGCGCAGCCGCAGCCGCAGCGGGAGATCGGCACCGTCCGCGACCCGGCGTGCGTCACGCCACGCATCGCGGAGTCTCAGGTCAGCGAAGACCTGAGCGGTAAGCATCCGCCCGTAGGCAACCGGGTCAAGGGCGTGCGCCAGGAGCGCGTCAGGGTCAAGGGCGACCAGGACATCCGTGGCGAGTCGCGCATCGCCCTGACTACCGGGGTCGGCAAGGCGGGCATCGGCAACGGAAGAATCGCCCGACGGGCGGATGGTGAGTTCGAGATCGACGGCAGCACGCTGGCTCATCGCATGTCCCTCGTATGATGACTACCCGCCCGACGAACGTACCCGCGTGCGCCTAGACCGTCACCCGGCT
>CAIXLU010000113.1 GCA_903920315.1 uncultured Oscillochloris sp. | reverse complement strand
GTACACTGATAAGCAAATCGCGATCTGACGCAGCACCGAAATTCCCATTGTCTCAAGCAAGGTGCGCGGGCTACGTCCAATCACCATCAGCGACTCGTGGACGCGCAAGATAAGTGGCCCGACCCGATTCCAAATGACTCCTGGTATGATTCGGCCCACAAAGTCAATCAGTTCGCGGTTGAAGATCGTTATCACGCCTACGCAGAAAACAGCCACTGCGAGGCTGAGGGTGATGATTACTGCCGGTTCACTCCAAATGCGTGGGAGCAGCAGCACCGCCACCAATCCCACCCCAATTGTTACCGCTAGGCCGATCACGCGATCCATCAGCACTGAGGAGACCGCCACCTCGCGCCGCGTGACATCGGGGGCGATCAGCACCATCTTCATCACGTCGCCACCCACCGATGATGGCAAGAACATGTTGAAGAAGGCTCCAATCAGCACCAGCCGCATCACCGAAAGCATGGGCTTGATGACGCCGAGCCCTACCAGGATGCGCTGCCAACGCCAGGACGCCATCAGCACGCTGATCAAGTTTACCGCTACTCCGAGGATGAGCCAGGGCAAGCGAGCTTGCGCCAGCACCTCACCAACACTGCGCAGGTCAACTTGGCTGATGATCCAGGCCACCATCACCAATGTGAAGATCAGGCGCAGGCTGGTGATCAGCAGCTTTTTCACGGGCGCACCTCAATGCGGGTAATCTCTTGGTCGCTGCTGCCTGACAGTTGACTGCGCTGATCGGTGGCGTATGCCTCGCTGTGCGCCGGGTTGTACCATGCGGTGCGCCATACGTAGCTCCCTGGCGCAACCTCGGTCGGCAGCTCAACCTCGAAACGCTCGGTGATCACCTGGCCCTCTCGCCACTGATTAGTTGGCAGCAGCAAATAGCTGGGCAAGTGGACAATCCGTGCGTCGGGGATGCCGTCAATTCGGCTGATGGCGAGCAACCGTCCAGTCGGCACATTTCCACTTAGTTGCCACGCAAACTCGGCCAGGTAGCGCCGCCCGCCCAGAGGCGTCACCTGTGCGCCGAGCATGCGGATCGGGCCAAAATCGGCCCGCTGCGGCGGCAATGCGACATCCGCCCCGACGACGATTTCTTGGCGCAGGCCCGCCCCGCCACGATCAAAGAAGAGCAACCCGTCGCGGTTCGCCCGCAGCGCGAAGGAAGGATCGCGCAACAATAGAGCGATCTCCTGCGCCTCGTAGTCCACCCCACCCAGCAGCGTCTCGCCCGCGAGGGTGCGCCAATCGAATAGCGCATCAGCCACCACGGCATCCACCTTCGGCAAAATGCTCGGTAACCGTTTGCCACCGGGGTCGTCGCTGTAGCGCACTGCATAGAGCATATTCCGGTCGGCCAGATGTGCGCCAAGGAACATAGATGCGGCAATCGGCACAGTGGGCGGCACATACTCCGCCAGAAAACGATCCTTCAGCGCATCACGGCTGGTTATTCCGTAGATCGAGGGGTCGAGGCCCATGCCCGGAATATTGAGCCAGAAGGTCGGGTTGAGCGGCGTATCCACCATCAGCGCAGTGATAATCCCGACGACCAATGTGGTGAAGGCCAGGTCGCCACGCCAATTGCGGGATCGGCTCCTGCCCCTCGCCTCCTGCCCCCCGCCCCCCGCCCCCTGCCCCCCGCCCCCCGCCCCCTGCCTCCTGCTCCGCCCTGCCCCGTCCACCACAGCCATAATGACAAAGGGCACCACAGCGGCGTAGTGGTGGTAGCGGAAGTCGTAGCCAGCCCCCGGCCCGGTGCTGATCAGTGCGGCCAGGGCCAGAGGTGCGCCCACCAGCAGCCAGCGCCAGCCGCGCCAGGCCATCAGCAGGGCTGGCCCGAAAACTACCAGGGCGTTCAGGATGCGCTCGCCGATGGTTGTGCCGACATCGCCGAGGGAGCCGAAATAAAACTTCGTGTAGGTACTCGCCGCCGATGTCACGGTGCCAGTTGGCCTAAACATCTCGCGCAGGACGAAGAAGACCAGCGCGCCGTAGATCGCCGCCATTGCCACCGTGATCATCCCGGCCCGGCGGCGTCCGCCCCAGAGGAACAGATAGGCACCGATGCCGACTATCGGCAGGGCCATGTACATCTTGCAGCTCAGGGCAAGTGCCGCCCACAGCACGAAACTCCGCCAGGCCCGCCGATCAGCCGCGTCCAGGGCAAAGAGCAGCAGCGGCATCGCCAGGGTATCGCCGTGGAAATCGAAGAGTACGGCAGTCAGTCCCACCGGGTAGAGCAGGTAGATCAGAGCCACGCAGCGAGCGGCCATGCGGCTGTCGAGCCGACGCATGGCCAGCCGGTAGGCGGGGATAGCCCCGCAGGCCACCAGGGCGGACTGGGCCACCAGCAGGGTTGTCGGGCTGGGCCAGATCGCCAGCAGCGGCGCGAAGGCGTAGTAGATCAGTTCGACGTGCCCGGCCAGCCGCGAGAAGTTGCCGCCCGACCCGGTAGTAATCAGCGGCTGCCCATGCAGCACCGAGAAGATCGCCTGGGCCATACTGCCCAGGTCGAGGATTCCGCTGTTGTAGCCCCGGTAGCGCGCTAGGCCCAGCCCGGCGGTGAGGGTGCAGGTAAGGATGATGGCGATCCAGAGGGCTGGGTCGGCGATCCAGAGTCGCGAGCGATGTGATTGCATGACGGCTGCGCCTCCAGACTATCGCTTGACAAGGGAGTGTCGCTGCTCAAAGAGCAGTAGCGGTGCGCCAGGAAGTGAGAGCAGCAACTGGAGACCGCGCCCAAGCAGCGCCCCGGCCAGCACACCAGCGGCCTGCGCACCAAGAGGAGCCAGGAGCGCAATAATCGTCGCTTCACGCAGCCCCCAACCATTTACGGTGATCGGCAGCAGTCCAATGACGCCAACAATCATGCCTACCAGAATCACCGGCAGGAGTGGCAGAATCACGCCGACGGCTCGCAGATTCAGCCAGAGTCCGAAGCCCGCCATGCTCTGGAACACCAGGGAGATCAGCAGCACCAGCGCCAGCATACCTGGCTGTCGCCGATAGAGATCCGCGACAGCCAGGCTCTCGGTGAGGGCTGCTCGCAACCGCGCCGGGAGCCGCGCCCACATCCGTGTCAGCAATGGGTGTCCCCAGGCAATCCGCCAGAGTGCGAGACACGCCAGCACACCACTCAAGGTGAGCATGAGTGTGAGAAGCGCCCAGATACGATACCCTGGCAGCAGCATGAAGCCAAACCACGCCAGCACCAGCATCATCACCAGTCCGCTCAATCGTTCGACGAGAATCGAGCGGGCCACAGCAAGAGGGCGACCTGTGGCCCTCCCGGTGATGAAGCCGCGCCCCAGATCGCCCCCGATGTCCGTAGGCAAGAAGTTACCGGCAAATGCGCCGATCAGGTACCAGGGCAACAGCCGTGAGAGGGGCAGATCGATCTCTTCGACCCGTAGGGTGATCCGCCACTTCAGGCAACTGAGCAGGATTCCGAGGTAGTAGACGCAGCAGCCAATGGCGATCAGCAGCGGTGAGGCGTGTGCAAGTGCAGCCCACAACTCGGCCCAGTGGACACCTACAATCAGCCATGCCATCAGAGCAAGGGAACATAGCATCTGAAGTACAGGTACCCAACGTCGGCTAGGCATACGGGCGATCAAACCGCCTCCAGGGGGCTGCGCCCAATAATTAGGATGGCCCGCGAGAAGGTCAGTCGCGCCTTATAGATCTGGTCGCTGTAGAGCGACGAATTTGGCTGCGCGAAGGGCAGACTGTACGGCACACTGGCGGCTAGGCTTCCCGCGATATGGCCGACGAGTCCCGTCAGGTGATTATGGACATAGCCTAGATAAACGACTTCTAGCCCTTGGTCAAGAAACA
Source organism: uncultured Oscillochloris sp. (assembly GCA_903920315.1). Taxonomy (GTDB): domain Bacteria; phylum Chloroflexota; class Chloroflexia; order Chloroflexales; family Chloroflexaceae; genus Oscillochloris. Next base: position 4,931 of record CAIXLU010000113.1, on the reverse strand, counting down.
GTTGGTAAAGGCGACGGGCCGACGTGGGAAAATTATGGCTATAGTCACAGTCCCAGAAGTAGTTGCGCACCCACATCAGGTCGGGCGAGGTGATCGTCACACATCCGCCGGGGCGGACGATCCGGCGCATCTCCGCGATCATCGCCTGGGCCTGCGGCAAACCATTGACGTGTTCAAGGACGTGGTTCGCCACGGCGGCATCACAGACGACATTGCGGATCGGCAGTGGTGGCACAAATGAACAGATACCATCAGTTGCATCGAGTGCTTGGAGCAGGCCGGGATTGGCATCAACTGCCGTGTAGCCAATGCCCGCCCGGCGACAGGCATTGGTGAAGGGGCCACGCCCTGGGCCTATTTCAACGACGTGGCGCAGCGGATTCACGTGGCGCTGCACGTGACCCAGGGTGAACTCGGCAGCCTGACGGCTCCAGCGCTGACCGATGGGCGTGACGCCTTTGTTTTTCCAAAAATCGTAGAATGGCATGGCCTGCTCGTGTTTTAGAGGTCGCTGATCACCCTAGCGGTAGCACATAGCTCGTCGTAGATCGCGGCCTGCGCAGCGGCGACGGTCGGCAGATCGAAGAACTGAAGGGCCAGATGTCGGCTGGCTCTACTCTGCTGCTCACGCAGGGCGGGATCGCGCAGCACACCCAGCACCCCGTTCGTCAGACCATCGAGATCTCCCACCGCCGTCAGAGATCCGTTCGCACCAGGGATTACCTGCTCGGCTGTGCCACCGGCTCTGGTGGCCACCACCGAGCAGCCGCAGGCCATCGCTTCAAGGATGGCGATGCTCAGCACTTCGCCCGCCGACACGCTCAGGTAAATATCGCTGGCCGCCAGGATGCGCTCGCTGTCGTCCCGCCGCCCGATCATCAGCACGCGATCTCCAAGCTGCGCTGCAACAATAGCGGCATGGATCGTGCCCTCTTCTGGCCCGCCGCCACCAATCAGAAACTGTACATCGGGGAACTGCGTCAGCACCCGGCATGCCACCTCAACCACATCGGCAATGCGCTTCTGTGGCACGAATCGCCCGAGGGTGGTCACCGTGAGCCGATCAGGGATGCCGAGATTCATACGAGCAACCCGCCGATCCGTAACCGGCGCGAAGCGCGCACAATCCACTGCATTGTAGCGCACCCGGCATCTGTTATCCGGCCAACCCTTAGCAGCGCGGCTCGCCGTCATCACGATCTGCGAGGGGCCAATGTAGCGGGCTGTGTGACGACCAAGGTACGGCTCAGCCAAACGTCCGACCAGCGCCACCAGCGGCGGTAGCCCGTAGACATCCTGGCTCAGCGAGACCTGCTCCTCCATCACGATTGCCGGAGTGTGGGCGATGATTGCGGCAATCCGCCCCAGCAGGTTGCCCACGGTCAGGTGCGTGTGGACAATCACTGGACGCAGCCGACGTAGTTCCGCGATCAGGCACGACAACTGCGCCGGGCTCCATTTGGGCAGATCCAGCGAACGCACCGGTACACCGGAATCGGCCAAGCTCCGGCTTAGATCCGTCTCACCACGCAGGCTGATCAGCACAGGCGCATAGCCGTGGACGGGCAGGTGCGGCAACATCGCCCGCAGCAGCGTCTGTACGCCGCCGAGTCCCATGTGATCAATAATGTGGACGATAGGGATGCGGCTCACAGAGTTTGGCGCGTGATATGCGAGTCGCTGGCGATGGCCACGGGTGAATGACCAGCCACCCTCCCGTACACCTCAAGATGCTGGGCCAGGATGCGCCCCCAAGCGAAGCTCTCTACCCGTTGGCGGGCCATGTCGCCGAGTTGCCTGCGCCGGTTCTCGTCGCCCATCAGTCCCACAATCGCCGCCCGCAGCCCGGCGATGTCGTGGGGTTTCACCAGCACCCCGGCGTCGCCCACCACCTCGGGCATGCCGGTCACGTTGTTGGTGATCACCGCGCACCCGGCGCTCAGAGCCTCCAGCAGCACTACCGGGAAGTTGTCGTGGAGCGAAGGGAAGACAAAGATCGCACTGGAGGCGTAGAGGTCTTGCAGTTCCTGACCCTTCACAAAGCCGGGGAACTGCACATCGAGTCCGAGTTGGTGGGCCTGCTCCTGGAGCGGGCCAAGCATCGGTCCATCACCAGCTATAATCACATCCCATCCTGTCAGATCTACACTCTCAAGCGCCTGGAGCATGTGTTGGGCACCCTTGCGCGGGAAGAGCCGACTGGCGAACAGGATGCGTCTGCGCCGTGGCACCGCGCCCGCCTCAGGCAGATCGAATCCGTAGGGGATCACATCCACTGGCACATCGGCACCGCGCTGGAGCAGGCTGCGCAGGTAGTGGGAGGGCGAGATAATCGCGTCGGAGCGCTGCACGACCTGGCGCCAGAGCGGGGCGAGGACGCGATGCCCGCGCTTGAAGCGGTCGGGGTTGTAGCCTGGTACATCCGAGCCGTGGATCGTCACCACTAGCGGCAGGCCGGTGATTCGCTTGATCGCGGCAGCCAGTACGCCGGTGGGCATCAGAAAGTGGGCGTGGATAACATCGTAGCGGCGGCGGGCAGCCAGCCCCAGCGTCATCGGCAGCGCCGAGAGGATGTAGCTCGTCATTTCCACGGTGACGGCGCGCACGGGCGAGGCGCGCAGGGCCGGTACGCGGAAGACGCGCAGCCGTCCATCACACAGCACCTCGCGGAAGGGCAGATTGCGGTAGCCCATCGTCACCACATCAACGGCGTGGCCAGCCCTGGCAAGCTCCTCAGAGAGCGCCCGCGTGATCGGGCTGGCCCCGCCGCCGAGAGGCGGATACTCGTAGTTGAGCATCATAATCCGCATAGGCTACACTCCGTTAATCTCCTCGCGCACCACATAGATCTGCTTATGCTGGGTCTCGTAGTAGGTTCGCATCAGCAGTTCGCCCATCAGACCAATGCCGATGAACTGTACGCCGAGGATGATCAGCAGCACGCCGAGGAGCAGCAGTGGCCGCGAGCCAATATCGGCGTTGTAGATGATCTTGGTGAACGCGAGGTACAGGCTGATCGCAAAACCTACCAGTATCGAAACCAGTCCCCACAGGCCAAAGATCTGCATGGGCCGGGTCGAATAGGAGAGCAGGAATCGCACCGTGATCAGGTCAAGCAGCACCCGCACGGTGCGACTGATTCCGTACTTCGATGTGCCGTAGCGCCGTGGCTCATGGCGTACTGCCATCTCCGTCACCGCTACGCCCTGCCACGAGGCCACCGCCGGGATGAACCTGTGCAGCTCGCCGTACAGGTTAATGTTCTTCACCACATCAGCGCGATAAACTTTCAGGGAACAGCCATAGTCGTGCAGATGCACACCCGTGACCCAGGAGATCAGCCGGTTGGCGATCATCGAGGGCAGTTTCCGGTTGATAAAGGCATCCTGGCGACGAGCGCGCCAGCCGCTCACCACATCGTAGCCCTCGCCTGCGCGGGCCAGCAGCATCGGAATGTCGTCTGGGTCGTTTTGCAGGTCGGCGTCAATAGTCACGATATAGTCGCCACGGGCGCGGTCAAACCCCGCAGCGAAGGCCGCCGTCTGGCCAAAATTACGCCGGAAGCGCACCACGCGCAGGCGCGGGTCGCTGGCAGCCAGTTCGCTCAGCAGCGCAAAACTTTGATCACGCGATCCGTCATCCACGGCCAGGATCTCGTAGGCGTGGCCGTAGCGCTCCAGGGCCGCACTCAACCGACGATAGAGGTGCGGAATGCTGTCCTCCTCGTTGTAGATCGGCACAACGATGGAGAGCGAGGGTGATGCGCCAGTGGCCAAAATGGCCGGACGATCAGATATATCAACAACTGCAGTGGGCATAAGATGAATATTCCAACGTCACAACATCTTCGGCTATCGGCTATCGGCTATCGGCTATCGGCTATCGGCTATCGGCTATCGGGATGCTCGCAGCTTGCTCAGTGCAACCTGGAGATCGTCGGGCAGGGGCGAACTGAACTCGCGCCACTCGCCGCCGGGCAGGCGGAAACCAAGCTGCTGCGCGTGCAGGAACTGCCGTCCTAGGCCAAAGTTCTGCCTCCCCTTGCGCGCCCCGTAGATCGGGTCACCCAGCACCGGACGCTGGATGTGCAACAGGTGAACGCGAATCTGATGGGTACGCCCAGTCTCCAGGCGCACCTCCAGCAGGGTATAGGCTCCCAGTTCCTCGATCACACGGTAGTGCGTGCGCGCCACCCGGCCCTGCGGCGTCACCGCCATGCGCAGCCGGTCGCTCGGATGTCGGCCCACGGGCGCATCAATCACGCCCTCGGATTCTTTAAAGCGACCCTCAGCTACCGCCAGATAGATCTTGCGCATCTGCCGTTCGCGCTGCTGATCTGACAGATCGCGCAGAGCCGCGTCGTTGCGAGCGACCACCAGCAGCCCCGATGTGCCGGCATCGAGCCGGTGGACAATACCGGGCCGCAGGTCGCCAGAGACCTGCATATCGGGGTAGCGTGCCAGTAGCGCATTCACCAGAGTGCCGCCAGGATGTCCCGGCGCGGGATGAACAACCATCCCAGCGGGTTTATCCACCACCACCACATCCGCATCCTCGTACGTGATTGATAGTGGGATCGACTCGGGGGTCAGAGCCACGGGCTGTGGCGGTGGCACTGTCACCTCTACCATATCGTCTGCGCACAGTCCGTGGCTTGCCCGCACTAGGCGACCATTCACCGTGATCTGCGCACCGGTGATCAGGTGCTGCACATAGGAACGCGAAAACACCGGCAGCATCCGCGCCACATAGCGGTCGAGCCGCTCGCCCGCCGACTCGGACTCGACCGTTAGGTTGTAGATCGTTGCTTCCATGAGAGATTGTAGATTGTAGATTAGGGATGTGGATTCCTTTAATTATCCCATCACGGGAGATCTGTCACGCTGAGCGAAGCGAAGCGTCCCGGCTCCCATATCGCTTGCCGGGACGCT
>CAIXLU010000112.1 GCA_903920315.1 uncultured Oscillochloris sp. | reverse complement strand
CGCCGATAGGGAAGGCGAGACCGATGACGGCGGCGTTGAGGGCGACGAGGTGCGGGGCGACAAGCTGCGGAGCGTCGGGCGCGGTCATAGCATTCTCCTTTGGGGGCGGCGAGACGGTGTGACACGGTATCTACACCGTTTGACTGCCCCAAAAGGATGCGGTCGAGAGGGGGATTTTTTAGGAATTGTGTGAGGGATGGCTGCGTGAGGGGAGGGTGGGGGTGTATTCTGCGGGATGATGGTGGTACCCACTCGATCTTTCTTCATGTCACCAGCTACATGAAGCGAGAATGTGCCATAAAAGACATCGAAATTATATCAATACCGATGTATACCCGTCCTCCTGACTTTTTGGTGTTCTCACAGGGCTGACCCTAGCGATGGCTAATGGCAGCGAAGTTTGTGTAGTCTAGAAAGATGACTCGATACGCTTACGGTACCGGCTAAAAATCGCAGACCACATAACTCGTGTCACACTCATCACCGCAACATCGCGATATATTCCCTGGAAAAAGTAGTGTTCTTTCAGGCATCCCTCTAGCTGGAAAATTTTACTAGCTGGGCGAATTGACTCCTTGTTGTCTACGACAATATGGTGGTAGACCTTACGGAGTGGGTAGTTCTGAAAGGCAAACTCAAGTATTTCGGCAGTCGCTACACTCCCATATGAAATCAATCCGCTTTGTTGACGCCAACACGGAGCCACCCATACTGTCAGGTAGGAGATGCCATGGAGTAGACTGGTGCGGCTCATTCGTGAAAATCCAAGGAACACGTAGCTATCGGCGCGACGAACACGGTGAATGAAGAGGCCTATTGGATCGCTCGCGCAGCCTCTCAGCCAATCTTCGAATTGCTCGTAGGTTGGCTTCGCTCCCTCCACCCACCAGAACCAGTTCTGCTCTTTGGACAGATAGTGGTAGATCTCTTGTGTCTGCTCTGGTCCTATGAGTCGCTCCATCATAACGACGTCACCTTTGCTAATGTGGCGCATCTCACAAGTTCACTGACACTCGTTACTACGAAGCCTCGAATAGGCTTTTATAGAAAGTGTAGCTCTCTCTGCCACAATTTTTACTACATAATGTGCAGATGCACGCCTTATCCTTTCAAGGCGTGCATCTGCTTGATTACCTACTTGTCAGAGCTGGACGTCGAGCCCGTGCGGCTGCCGTCGCGGTCGTAGTGGGTGTTGCCGACCGTCGAACCCGTGCGGCGACCGTCGCGGTCGTAGTGGGTGTTGCCGACCGTCGAACCCGTGCGGCGACCGTCGCGGTCGTAGTGGGTGTTGCCGACCGTCGAACCCGTGCGGCTGCCATCGCGGTCGTAGTGGGTGTTGCCGACCGTCGAACCCGTGCGGCTGCCGTCGCGGTCGTAGTGGTTATCCTTGCTCATCGTCGTTGCCCTTTCTCTCCCTATCACTCGATTATTGTCAATCCTGATGAACCGGATGTTCTCGCCTCGCCAGACACTGCGTCAGCAGTCTCCTCGATTCGTGAGTCCATAGCACGAGGGCTAGAGGCACTGAACAAACTGAGATTGGTGTCGATCCGTGATACTCAACAGTCCCGTCTGTGACGCTTCTCCCTCCTCTGCGAGACCATCTATAAATTGGCTCTCATCCGTCGTTCGTGTGGTCACTCATAGATATGCAGCCTATAAGCGTTTTCGGCATAGATAAACACGAGAGTTGCCAAGATATGGCAGCCCTCGCTGTGGTGACGTCGTGGAGAGGTTTCACTACCGACAGATTAATGGCAGCATGACGCTGACACCGCTGGCGAACCTGCCCTCAGCGGGCCGCTGTTAGCCAGATGCCAGCGCAAGTCGGACAAAGGCGGACGGGTGCGCGTGCGTGGTGTCTCAGCAAGCCATGTCGCCACGCGGATGACGTTCAGGGCGACCGCAATCAACACATGGAGCAAACGCATTTTGGGGAATCCCATGTGGCACGAGCGACCTGCGGTGATCGTGCGCGTGCCCTGGGAGATACTGCCTGTTGAGCGACAATGAGATTTTTGCGGGGCATCACGCATCATCACATAGCAGATCGCGGACATACACAAACGCGCCAGCCCAGGTGGGCTGGCGCGTCTGTGTGTCTCGGAATACCTCGTAGCTGTGAAATATCTACCGTATCACGATCGGAAGCAACACATTGTAGAGTGCTGTGTCTGTCGCTTGGTTTTGGGCTTCTAATCCAAGTCCAAGCGTCCCATGCTCGTGGAGGATACGAAAGTAATCCTCCACTGTATCAGCCTGGGCTGGCTCTACAGCCATCAGCGCAGCCTGGTCATCGGTCACGTAGGTAACTGCACCACTGCTTGATGGCTGGGCTGTCCCGTACCATGCTGTCCCGTCGGCACGGCCCCAGGTCATACGTACCCTGGCCATCCCTCCATTTTCGTAATGATCCACACGGAACGTCTTCCAGCCCGCGCTAATCGCCACATTCTGGCAGCTCGTCCCATTGCTGTCATACCAGCGATCGATCTCCTTCTTTTCGTCGACATAAAATCGGAAGCCGTCATCAGAGTCGATACAGATCTTATAGTTACCCCCACGCAGTGATACTGGCCATGTATAGCGCGTCGAGAAGTTATCCTGTAACTGCCACCATTCTTTGTGCGGACCGCTCAGTCCCCAGTTCTGATCCACTGAGTCCAGCACTGCGCTTTTGTAGGTGCCCGAGAAATCACGCCGATCCCAATACTCGGCCTGAATGCGTGGCCAGTAGCTGAACTGCATCGAGGCACCGCCGCCACGCTCGTAGAAGTCAACCGTCACGTTCTTCTGGCCTGCATCCAGTTTGGAGTAGGTTGAGTAGGCGCTCTGAACCGGGTGATCCTGCCACTGGTTCACGATAAGTTTACCGTTGAGGAACACGCGACTGCCATCATCACTGCTGGTGTAGAACTGCCACGCTCCGCCGGGCAGGTTGAGATTGCCCGTCCAGCGCACTGAAAAATTATCAGCCGCGATACCGACGCCGGGGTTACCCGCCCCCCAGCCAAAATTGATGTATGTATCCTGGCGGACAAAGGCTGGCTCACCCGTGAGCGTGGGGTTATTGTAGTAGTTGCCCTCCCACAATCCACTTGGGCTCTGGTAGACCCAGTCAACCTGGGCTTGCGCACCGCCAGCAGCCTCGTAGTATTCGACCACGATCGTATGCTGCCCTCCTGCAACATACACATCGCTATTCACCTGCGTCGGCGGGTGGGGATACCACTGGTTCAGGATGGGCCGCCCATCAATGTAGATGCGTAGGCCATCATCAGAGGTTGTACGGAAGCGGTAAACCCCACTAGATGGGAATGTGGCGGTGCGCTTCCAGCGCGCTGAAAAATTGTCAGCAGGGATACCCGCGAGTGGGTTGCCGGCGCCCCAGTTGAAATTGATGGCGTTATCACCACGTACCACGGGGACGCCGGAGAATGCGGTATTCGGATAGTACTCGCCACGCCACTGGTTGGGATAGGTATCGTAGGTTCCGGCACCAGGGGCCGTGGCATTAATCTCAATGTTCCACTTCCACCCCAAGCTCAGCGTCTCCCAGGTGTATACCACGCCAGCACCGTCGCGCTGTGTCCCGTAGCGAGGTGAATTTTTGTTGCCCCAGGAGTCATTGACAATCAGACGCACATCATTGCCGGAGCGATCATACCCGATAATTGTGACAATGTGTCCGTCTCCCGAAGTCAGTCCAGTTCCGATGATAACCGCATGATTGCGCTCTACGGCATTGATGATACCCTGTAGGTTGTTCTGGAGGCGGAAGTTTGGAGTCTGTTTGACTCCATACGCTATCAGTGCGATCTCTACAGGCTCGAGCCCACGCGAGGCTGATGGCACCCAGACACCATTGTAGAGATGTCCGTTGTGGAACTCTGGCACCCGATTTCCGATCGGTGCATTCACTTTGCCAAGGCTTGCTAGCACGGTCACGGTCGAGGATGATCCGCAGGAACTACCCTTGTCAGCGTTGCTAAAACTTTGGGGTGTGTCTAACTTCTGGTGGACATAGGGTTCAAAGGTCGTTGGGTTGAATCCCGGTACAAGTACACGTACAAAATTTGTACTGGAAGTCGCCTGAGTCTCAGCCGAGGCAACGGTGGAACCATCGAGTGTCTGAATATTCAGCCCCTTCGTAAAAGGATTGCTATCGCTATTCAGTGCGTCCAGTGTTACCACCTGGCTGCCGCTGGCATCCCACTGGATGTTGGAGCGAACGGCATTCGGTAGCGTAGAGGTTGTCCCATTGTTCAGGTCGCGGATGCTCAACTCTCCGTTTGACTGGCGCACATAGCCGACCTTTGTGCCATCCGGCGACCAGACAGCCCTGGCAATATCCAGTGTGTCGCTGAGTACAACCTGCATGTTGCTGCCATCAAGTGCTGTCGTAACGAGCTGAGTGCCTCCTTCGGGCATCGTCGAACCCACTTCACTCGCCGTAACTGCAACGATACGCATAACCCCCGGAGTCGTCTGGGCGAGGTCAAACGAAAGATAGTTCGTCCCGTGGCCTTCGGCATTTACCTGCGAGCGGAGCAACTCGGCGATGGTGCCGTCGTCCTTGACGCTGTTGAGTCCCGTCAATTCCTGCGTAGCTGTATTGACGGTAGTGTAGAAGATTCGACTATCGGTGCTGACGCTGCCGATCACCGTACCGGCACCCGTGCTGACCAACTGAGTCTGACTCTGTCCATCGGTGTCGCTGATCCACACCTCACCTGTGTAGGCACTCTGCGCGGATTGCTCGATCACATTGAGCGCAGTACCGGCGCTCGCCTCAGCGGCGAAGGGACCACGGGCAAGCGTGTAGGCCACCTGCGTGACACCGCGCCATGCGAACGATGTGACGGCGAGGGCCGGGTCGGTGCTCGTATTGATTGTGCGGGTATTCGTCCCGAAGCGATCGGTCACATAGAGTGCGCTGTTGCCGGTCTCGCCGTCATTGACGAGGAATGCGACCTGTTGTGCATCAGGAGATAGCTTTGCTATGACTCGGTCAACCGTCGCGGCGCTGACCGGAATTGACGTGACAAGCTGCCAGTTTGAACCTTCCAGGTAGTAAATCCCGTAGGAAGTACTGCTCTGGGCGAAAACATAGACACTGGGAGGAAGATTCATCTCTCCCGAGAGGGTCAGGCTGGTATTCACGGGCGCAGGCTGTTGGGCAACGACGACCGGAGTAGTTGGACGGGCCAGTCCACCTAGGATGAGGGTGAGCAGGGCGAGTAGGGCGATCTGATGATGTCTCATCGTGGGATATCCTTTGCTGTGATACTGCGTCAACGTGCCACGACAGGGAGATAGATCCGGAAGTTGGGTATTTCGCTAAAGGGAGGCGAGGTTCCTGTCCTCACTTGGTAGAATAGTCCTCGATTATCCTCTACGGCACCATTCGCAGCGATCAGACGCAGATAGTAGGTCGTATGGGCAGACAGGTCGTGCATGGTGACGATGGTTTCTCCGGGCAGTGCGCCTGAAATTCCTGCCACATCTACCCACGGGCCGGTTGGGGTAGGCGCATAGACAAGGTGTGCAATCCGTCCGTCGGGCGCAGACCAGCGCACGAGCATGCCACTGGATGTTACGTGGGAGATGAGTACCGGACGGTGCGATACCGCCGTGTAAATCGTGAGCTGTAGGGAGATAGCAACCTCTGGGTGGACTGGATCGTTGCTCCGCACGAGCAGAGTGGCTCGGTAGTTGCCGGCTTCTAGTGCGCGCCCGTCGAGTACCACCGTCGCGCTCATTGTCTGGCCTGTCTGGATCAGCAGGTTGCTTTGCGGTAGCCGTGCCCATGCGAGCCCGTGGCGGGCCGCCTGCACTGCGGCGTAACCGTTGAGCAACCCGTAACCATACTGGGGATCGGTACCGGGTGGGCCAAGATCAGTCGCCGTCGCTCGGATAAGATCCTCGATTTGGTCAACTGCCAACCCAGGTCGGGCAGCGAGTAGCAGGGCGGCAACGCCTGCTGTTTGCGGGCTGGCCATTGATGTGCCGTTCAGTTGCAGGGTCTCGCCATTGGGCCACGCTGACTCAATGGCCATACCTGGTGCAACAATGTCCGGCTTGATTCCCGATGTCAGGAGCGACGGACCTTGGCTGCTGAAGGGTGCCAGGAGATCGTTAGGCCCGGTTGCCCCAGTTGCGAAACTCTCAGCGTAGTCGGCTGGTGAGCTAAGGCTGCTCGATCCCACGCGTGCGCAGCCCGAGGTCGCGATGCCGCAGTTCCCTGCGGCGAAGGCGGGAAAGATGCCTGCCGCCCGCCAGACGCTCACCATTTGTTGGAACAGGGGTGTGCCACCGGGACTTCCCCAGGAGTTGCTAACAACCTGTGGGCGCATATCAGGGTTGGCAGCCGCAGTGCCCGTATCAGGGGGATAGGGTGCCAGCATCCACTCCATTGCGGCCAGCAGATCAATGTCGCGGCAGGTACGTCCCTGGCAGCCTTTCGCAGCGATCCAGCGTGCTTCTGGGGCCACGCCGATCCCTCCGGCACCAACCATGCTGCCCAGCGAGTGAGTCCCGTGACCCTCGTTATCGCCAGGGCTTTCGGGGTAGATACCCGTCGGGTCAAACCAGCTATAACTGTGGTCGTAGCTGCCATCAGGCTGGAGGCCACGGTAGTTGGCGCGCAGCAGTGGGTGGGTGGCAGTGGCACCCGTATCAATGCTTCCCACCACCACCCCTTCGCCGCGAACCCCGAGTTCTGTCCAGACGCGGTCAACACCAATGCGAGCAATGTGCCAAGGCATACCTGTGGCGTTCATCTGGGCGCTAGTGCGTGGGGGATCCGCTGCGCCGGGAAGGGCGAACACTTCGCTAACACTCACAGCCATCACCTGTGGCTGCCCCAAGAGGCCCCGCATAGCCTCCGCGTTGCCCGTGACAGCGATTGCATTAAGGCTATAGAACGAACGGTAGGCGCTGACGGCCCCGATCTGGCGTTGCTGTTCCAGATAACTGATCAGATCAGCCTGGCTTACGTTAGCAACTTCCTTAAGCCGACGGACGACGAAGAGTCCGCGTTCGTGCCAATTGGCGATTGCTGTAGCCGGTCGAAGATCGGCAACCGTATTGAGGTAGACTAAATACTGGCCATAGCTCTCTGGCAAAGTCGTCAGTGCGGGTATGGTACCGGCACTAGGTATCTGGACAGGTACGGTAAGACGAGGCAGCATAAAGGCGTTTCCACTCGGAGTATCTACAGCAAGTGAAGAAATCGGCTCGACTTGGAGAGATACGCTCAAGGGGCTATCGCCGGTATTAGAGATTACAATAGTGCGCTCTGTGCGGTCTCCAGTAGCGATGGCCGCCTGAAATGCACGAGGTTCCACGTGAAGCACAGGATCGTCAATAATCTGTAGTGTGCGGGTTACGGTATCTGACCAAAGACCCGTGCTATCCTGAACGGTAAGCGAAATCGTGTGAAGCCCTACGTCCAATGATGCCGCGCTCACCTCAATCAACGGATCCCGTCCAATCTCGCGTTGACCGTTAAGTAACCATCGGTAGCCTGTGAGCACATGATCACTCCCCGTAGCCACTGCGCCACTGCCACTCAGAATGACGGTATCACGCTGGTGATTTGCAGGGTTCGGGGCGATGCTATCAATCCGTGCAGTGGGACTGTTGCTTGTGATACTCACGGAGCTACGTGAGCGAGCGGCAACATGAAATGGGTTCGCGGCAAGCGAGCCGTGAAGGAGAAGAGTACATACTGTTATCAGGATGATCTGACGCATAAAATTTAGACTTACGGCTCAGCGCTATAGCAATTTTGCGCAGGTTGTGAAGATAGGGCAGGAGCGTTGAGTAATACACCAGCCCTATCAGAGATGAAGTAACGGCTATTTGAGTAGTTTCGTCATCAAGGTGGCTCTCGTCCGCTGTTCGTGTGGTCACTAACAGATATGCAGCCTATAAGCTTTTTCGGCATAGATAAACACGAGGGCTGCCAAAATATGGCAGCCCTCGGTGTGCGGTGAAGGTATTGGAGACGTTTTATTACTGGTCAATCAATGGGGCAGCATGACGCCAAAGTAGGTTTTGAGATCCAGCACGCTGACATTCGGGTCGGTACCACTGTACGTATACCAGGGCCAAATAATACCCGATCTGGTTTTTCCCAGACCCGTTTATGATGCCTCATAGAGAGTGCGAGGGTTAGGGCCAGAACGGGCGTATATACTACGTTTCCGGCTATTGACAGCGAATTCTGCATCAGGAAGCCATGTACCTCGGAATTAACTTTTTGGCGAAGGTATTGTTGCAGGTTTATCCTTCACCGCAGCGTTCATCGCGATCCCGGCGGTAGTTGTCCGAGATGTTGCTACGATGGGCAGGTAGGTCGTAAACTGGCTTGGTGCCGCACTGAGGCCCACGCTCTCGCTCACACTGTTGCCGGCCATGTCATTCGCGGTGATGATCACCCGTAGGTTGGGCATCGGCGATGTGTACGGCCCGTACACGGCGAGGGCCAGAGCCTGGAGCGATTGAGCCGGTCTGAACGACAGCGCGAGATAGGGCATGGAGAGCAACCCCACCGCGAGCGACAGGACGATGGCGAGACGACGATAGGTATTCTGCATCAAAATCCTCGGCTTATTCTTCATGGCCACAGAAAAACGCAGAAGCTCACAGAAAAAATGTCAGTGTCTTTCTGTGTTCTTCTGTGGCGAAAATTCCTCACGGGTTAACGCTATCCAACGGCACCACCGCGCTATAGACTCCCTGGTTCCGCACCAGTTCTACCTCTTTCCAGGTTATCCCATCCAGGGTATAGGTGGTGCGCAGTGTTGGGGCGAGTGTCCCGTCCGGGTCGCTGGCCCGCGTGCTGATCCGCAGGTTATGATCGCCCTCCAGAGTGACGGTCGGCCCCACCAGCACCGGTGGCAGGGTGTCCGCCAGGGTTGCCGCGTCCATCACGTTCGGGTCGGCGTAGGTGATTTCCAGCACCAGTTGACGGTAACGCCGCAGCGTCCCCGTCCCCGTACTCGTTGCCCGGAACTGGGCCGGGTTCACCAGCAGCGTATCGCTGGCCTGATCCGTCGCCCCCACCCGCGTCACCGTGCGCTGCACGATGAAGGGGTTCAGCGGCAGCCATTGGTCGGTGACGGACATCTGCGGCTCTCCGCTCGCACCCACCGTGGTATCGGTAATGATCGTCGTCACGTGCGGATTGAAGTCGGTCAGGTCGTCCAGTGCGTATGCCTGACGCACCCGCACCGAGCGGGCCTGCGCCCGCTGGAGGCCGGTTGTCGGCTGCACCGTGATGTCGTAGCTGAGTGTGGGCAGCACCGCTCGCCCTACCGCCGATTGGTCAACTCCGACCACCGAGGTGGTGACGCCGGGGCGCAGACTGTCGTTGATCTGGGTGAGGGTGCGAGGGACGCTGCCGCTGGCGGTGATCAGTTCGCTGAATGTGGTCGTTAGCGTTACCACGCGGGTGAAGGTGGGTGCGGCGGCGGTCACGCGAGGAGCCAGATTCAGCGGCAGGGCGATGATCGCCGCCGCGTTGGGGGAGAGAACGGGGGTGGGGACGCGCATCCCGATAAACGGCAGGCCGTAGAGGGTCATCTGGGCCAGCACCTTGTCGTCGTAGGCGCTGAGCGCTCCCGCGCCGATGGTACGGAGGTAGCGTTGCTTGGCCTGCGCCAGCGATGCGCCAATGGTCGGGGTGCCGGGTTGTCCGATCATTTCGGTGAAGAGCAGCGAGAGCCGCTCGCTATAGGCGATCAGCGAGTCATCGCCGTAGCCGTAGCCGGTATTACCGATCCAGTTCCCGCCATGCTTGATCACCATGCTCGGAAAATCGGACTGGAGAGCCGGGTCGGTAAAGGCGCTATCAGGAGCATTCAGGCCCGAATGTCCACCGACCGAATAGATCAAAGTTGGCCCGCCATCAATCTTGAAGAAGGCCGTCGCATCGCTGGCCGGGGCCACGGTGCGCAGGCCGTCAATCGCAAACGTCCCGCTGGCTCGATTGGCCGGTTCGATGGCGTTGTGCGAGAAGTGGCCGTTCAGTAACGTCAGGTGGTAGCGTACGTGCGGGCCATTGTAGCCATTGCTCAACGGCCACTGGCCGCTGAACCATGCGTCAATCAGGTCGTTCTTTGTCCATGTGTCGCTGTTGAGGGTGTGCAAGGATGGACTCTGGCCCAGCGTCCCGCCCGGTGCGAAGCCGAATCCGCTGAACCGATCCGCCACAGCGGTAGCCTGGTCGCTCAGAAAATCGTAGCCGGTGACAAAGGCCGACGCCGCGTTCACGCCGCCGGTCTGGTCGGCGGCAATCGTGTACTTCCCGGTGGCCAGATAGCCGTTCAGGTAGTGCCGAATATCACTCGGACGCTCAACCAGTCGCCCGGTGGCCAGATCTGGCACGTAGAGGAAGCGCCCGTGATACGGAGTTGGGGCGCGGTCGGCGTAGTAGTTATCGGTCTTCACAAAGCGGTAGAGCAGATCGCCGTAGAGCGAACTGGTTGCCTGATTGGGATTTCCGGCCAGGGTACGGATCTGGTCGTAGTACGCCTTCTCGTTGCCGTCTGTGGTCTCGTCGGGGGTGCG
>CAIXLU010000111.1 GCA_903920315.1 uncultured Oscillochloris sp. | reverse complement strand
CATGATCGGCTGTCGTCGTGCATGCATCGCAACGGGCCGGGTGTGGGCAGGTCGCATCGGGTCGCCGAAGGCGTCCGGCCTGGCTCGCGCAGATTGGCCCTTGACAAACAATACCGTATCTTCGCTGCGCTCAGCGTGACAGCGTGACTTTTGCTCTATTGCGGGAATTGTATCCAGTCTCTATCGCACTATCACCTATACATAGGGCTGGCTGGTCGGCGCAGATCAACGTAGCAGTAGGGTTCGCCAGACTTCTGGAGCGCCGCGAGAATGGCCATTTTGCTGTCAAGTTCGCCATCATCGCCAAAACAGATCGTCGTGTTGCCATCAACCGTTAAGGTCATCCCCTTCTTGGGATCCTGGTTCGCCTCGGTGACATACATGCCCAATTCTTTGAGCAGACGACTCACCACGAGCCGCGTGGGGATGTCCATTGTCACAGACGGCTGTACCAGATCCAGTACAAAGGACGGAAGCGGGGTGACATGCGTGCCGCCAAAGAGTTCGGCGGCGGAGGCTCCGTCAGGTACGACGTTGGGTTCGACGGCACCAAAAACATTCAGAAACTCTTTGTACTCCAGGGGATGGACGTTCGCCATGTCAACGTGGGGGGTGGTGCGGGTGATGATCTGGCGGGCCACGTTATCGAAAATTGCATGAAAGTCCGTATCTACCAGCGCCAGCTTACAGGCATCGGCCAGTTCACGGATCTTACGATTGAGCGGAATGCTGGCCAGCACCGGCAGATTAATCCGCTCGGCGAAGCGCTCGGCCACACCGCTACCATCGTCGCGGTTGACAATCAGGCCGACCAGACGAGTCTTCCCGCCCATGTTGGCGAAGTACTTGGCCGCACTGGCGATATTATTGGCGGCGTAAAGACTCTGGCGATCATTGCCGCAGAGGATAATGACCTCCTCGGCCAGCGAGCGCGAGAGCGGCGTAGCGAATCCACCGCAGACGACATCGCCCAAAAAATCCATCACCACATAGTCCAGCGCCCACTGGCTCATGCCGAACTTCTCAAGCAGATCAAAGCCAAACGTGATCCCGCGCCCGCCGCAGCCACGACCAACCTCCGGGCCGCCGATTTCGCAGCCGTAGACGGTAGCCGCCCCGTCCATAATCGCGGTTTTAAAGATCACATGCTGGGCCTGGAGCGCATCCTCGCGACCAGACTCCTTATACTCGCGCCAGACATCCCCAAGGGTGGGCAGACTCACACCGCCAAACAGCGCATTGCAGCTATCGTGCTTGGGGTCGCAGCCGAGTTGCATCACCCGGTTGCCCAGCAGCGCCAGCTTACTCACCAGATTAGTGGTGAAGAACGATTTACCCATCCCGCCCTTGCCATAGACCGCAAGCATACGGGCCGCACGTGATCCAGGCTGCTTTGGATGCGACATGGAACCACCCCCTTTCACGCGTGTAGGGGCGCATCGCGATGCGCCCCTACGGCGCATCGACGCCCCTACGGCGCATCGCGATGCGCCCCTACGGCGCGCGATGCGCCCCTACACACCCTCACTATCCTGCGGCCACTCCACCACCACCTTGAGACATGCAGGATCCTCAAAAGCCAGACGGTAGGCAGCTTGAATGCGATCAAGCGGCACGCGGTGAGTGAGCAGGCCGCGTACATCGAGATCACCCGAGGCGATCAAGTCGCGCACGCGGGGCAGGTCGCCATCGGCACCGAACTGCCACTCGCGGGCGATCAGCACCTGGGCCTCACGCATGAAGAGCGGGGCGTAGGGCAGGTTCAGCGTATCGTAATAGCCAAGCAGCAGGACGCGCCCGTGGTTTGCCAGCAGGGGCAGGGCACCAGAGAGCGCCGTCATTGAGCCAGTCGCCTCGACCAGCACATTAATGTTTGCATCGCTAATCGCCTCGTCCAGCGACTCACGGTTGATGTCAATCACTTGGTCGGCCTTCGATACCGCCAGCCGCACACCAACCCGATCCGCCACCGCCACGTAGGACGCACCGGCGAGTTTGGCCAGACGAGCGGCAAGCTGGCCGACAATGCCCTGGCCAAGGACGAGAACTCGGTCATCCTTACGGATTTTGGCGATGTTTACGCCGTGAAGGGCCGTCGCTGCGAGGGCCAGGATCACACCTGTGGCGGGGTCAATCTCGCCCAGGGGCACCACCCGCTCGGCCTCGGCGCTGATAAACTCACTCTGACCACCCCAGGCCGGGTTCACCCCACGAAAGCAGCGGGCACCACCGATATAGACCCACTGACCAAGCAGATGTTTGGGAGCCTTTGCGCCAACCTGCACCACTTGGCCAACCGTCTCGTAGCCAGGGATCACCGGAAAGAGCAACTGGGGCTGAGGCAGACGACCATCAAGCAGCATACGCTCGGTGCCAGCACTGATCGACGTATAGGCCGTGCGAATCAGGACATCGCCAGCACGCGGTTCGGTGACCTGCACGGTGCGCAGTTCAACCACATTGCGGCGAGGAATAACGACAGCACGAGATTTGATCGGCATAGCGGCGTTGCCCTCTAAAATTGCTCCCGACAGCCATACATAGCCGTCGGCTACTTTTAGCTACGAACGGCGGATTGTGCGTTGGCACTCTGTTGCAGAGCGCGGCGCTGGCGGCCTGAGCGGATTCCCCGAACCACAAACTGCGCAGCATTAAACAGGTAGGTGATATAGGCGAAGACCATCACCCACATCACAGTAGACTCATCGGCACCGACCCACTTGGCCACGAAGTAGGCGTTATGGGTCAGAATGGCAATCAGATTGCCCAAATCCTCCCAGAAGAACTCCTTGGCCATAAAGTAGTGGTCGTACATATCGTACTCCCAGAGCATGCCGGTGATCGTCAGCGCCCAGATCAAGGAGATCTTGACCCAGATGCTGATCGTCGCTGCCCAGTAGCCATCGCCAGTACCAAGGTACAAGTAGCGGATGACCAGACCAAAGCTGATCAGAAAGGCGATGAACTGAATAGGTGCGAGAATAATCTGTACGCGAGTCCACTTCGAGCGTTCGCGGCGGGCAAGTTGATCAGGTGTGTACATAAGTGATTTTAGATTGCAGATTGCAGATTGCGGATTACAGGTTGCCAGTTGTCGGTTGCCGATTGTAGATTGTAGATTTTAGATTGTGGATTGTGGATTGTGGATTGCAAATAGTGTGCGCTTGTCTTCACAAACAATCTAAAATCTACAATCCAAAATCCAAAATCCCTACCCTGCCGTATCCAACGCTAGTACTGTCCCAATATCCTTATGCGAGAGTCCCTTAAACTCCTGGACACTAATTCCACGCAGGATGCTGACCGCCGCCACCATCAGCAGCGCCTCGAACCCGAAGATCAGCGCATAGCCGCTGGTCGCATTCATCAGCCTGCTCTCAACCAACACCGAGAGCAGGGCACCGCTGAGGATATTGGCACAGCCGTTGCCAAGTCCCTGGGCCATCCCCCAGATTCCCATATACAAGCCGGCCTGTCCCTCAATCGTCATCTCCATCATCATCGAGAGGCTACCCACATTGAAGAATCCGATGGCCAGACCCACCAGCAGCAGGCCAGGGTTGATCAGCGCCACCTGACGGGATAGGCTTGAGGCCGCGATCAGCCCCATGCCAATGGCGATACCGATGCCTCCTATGGAGGCGATGGTCTTTTTGGCAATCGGGTAGATATTGGAGATAATCCCGATACCAAACATTCCTAGCAGCGCCCCCGATCCCCAGACCTGCTGGAATTTCGCGGTGTCGGCCTGCTCCATACCAAAAACCATTGCGCCAAAGGGTTCGAGAATAGCATCCTGGAGAAAGATGCCCATAATTCCCAGCAGCACGTAGAAGAAGAAACCACGCGCCTGCGGGTTGCCCCCTATCAGCCGAGCGGCGACTCGCAACGTACCCAGTGGCGAGTCGCTCTCCTCGGGCTGTTTCGCCAGCAGCTTCGCATGCTCCTCCTTGGTAATGCGCGGCTCAATACCAATCAGGCCGATGATCATCGTCACCAGCACAATCGCCGGGGTCAAGTTATAGAGGTATTGCATCGTCTCCGGCGTATAGGTCGGCATAATCACACGGGACACACCGGCAGAAGCGATGCCGCTAATGATCACCGTGGCCCAAACCACCGCCACGACCGCGCCGCGATTTTTTTCGGGGACGATCTCTGCGATCAGAGCGTTTGAGGAACTGCCGTTCATCGCCATCGCCATACCGAAGAAAGCGATCAACCCAAATGCCTCGACAGTGGAAAGCATGACGTGCGAGCTCTTCTCACCGAGGCCGGCCGCGATTGCGGGGAGGAAGAGGAACGGGACAGAGGCGAGCAGTCCACTGAGCAGAATGTAGGGACTGCGCCGAAAGCCCCAGATCGGGTGTCTGTCGGAGATACGGCCCCAATAGGGGTAGAGGAAGGAGATAAAATGGTGCAGTCCGATCAGCGATGTGACCACCACTGCCGTCGCCTTTAAGTCGGCAATCGCGACCCGGTTGAAGTTAAAGGTGAGCAGGGCAAACATCCAGCCCGCACCGATGCGTGTAATCGCCAACTGGATTATTTTAATAACAAATCGCACGAAGGCCATTCAGACATCCCCATTTCTCTCGTGAGCGGAGACGACATATCACGGACACCGCGAACCGGCGTTCCCCGAATCCCCAGGTGGCTCCGTCCCGATCCAATGGGGACACGGCACCGAAGCCACTACAGCGACGGCCAGCCAAAAGGCACGCACGAAGCCGTAAAAGCGATCCACCCCGACTCATCTAACCACACGGTGTAATGGGCAGGAGTATAGCATATGGCCAAAAAAGCTTCAATATCTACAAAAGCCGTGCAACTGCTTGACGCCAAAAGATATGTTATGATATGTCATTATTTCTGGATAGGAAATACAATACGAGGGCTTTAATCCGGGTAAATGGCTGTTTTGTTTCAGGTTTCACTACTTATTTTGGCTATAAAAGCAATTAATTCAGATTGCAAAGTTAATCCGTACCAACCACACCATCCCGCACAACCCCTCGATCTCGCTCGTAACACAGGCTCAGGACACAGCCCCAAAAAACAAGGTCATAAGCCCACTACCGTTGTCATATTATTCAATTTCAAGGGATGCTATGTTATAATAAACAAGATTTTCTGCTGAGGAGCCGATCATATGTACGTGCGCTGGATTGTGCGGCGACATAAAAACGCCAATATCGCAGACACGAGCTTCTTCGACGCCTACCTCGTCGAGAGCTACCGCGATCAAAAGGGTGCACCGCGCCAGCGTACCGTCTGTTATCT
>CAIXLU010000110.1 GCA_903920315.1 uncultured Oscillochloris sp. | reverse complement strand
GACGTGCGTACCCTCGTCAAGGACGCGATCACCGCTGCCGTGTCTCTGCTTGAGGGCAAGACCCCGGCCTCCTCGGGCGTGTACAACAACGGCAAGGTGGACGTGCCTGCCGTGCAGTCTGCTGTGGTGACGGTGGACAAGGCCAACCTCAAGGCGAGCCTGATTGACTCGGGCTACTACAAGGCGAGCGACTTCACCGGCCTGTAGAGAACTTCTCTTTTTTGTGAGGTGTGGGCGGTTTCACTGCTCACGCCTCACAAAAAAAGTATCGTGAGGGGCGGCGAAGCCGCCCTTTTTCCTATCCGCCGTATTTGGTTCAAAAAAAAACGAGAGCCGCCATGAGTACTCCCATCTTGGAGATGAAGAACATCACCAAGGAATTTCCTGGCGTGAAAGCCTTAAACAATGTCAGCTTTCGCGTAGCCCAGGGCGAAATCCACTGCTTGGTCGGTGAGAATGGCGCAGGCAAATCAACGCTGATGAAGGTGCTGAGCGGGGTTTACCCCCACGGTACCTATAGCGGGGATATTCTGCTGGGTGGGGACGTTCAGCGCTACCGGGGCATCCGCGATAGTGAGCATGCGGGGGTGGCGATTATCTACCAGGAGCTGGCGCTGATCCCCGAACTGACCGTCTACGAGAATATTTTCCTGGGCAATGAGATTCGCAATGGCCCGCTGGTGAACTGGAACGAGACGATCAAACGGGCCGGCGAGATGCTGGACAAGGTGCGGCTCAAGGTCAATCCAGCGGCAAAGATCAAAGATCTGGGCGTCGGTAAGCAGCAGTTGGTGGAGATAGCCAAGGCTCTGAGCCGTGACATTAAGCTGCTGATTCTCGATGAGCCGACGGCGGCGCTGAACGAGGACGACAGCGCCAACTTGCTCGATTTGCTGCGCGGCCTGCGCGACCAGGGCGTGACCTGCATTCTGATCTCGCATAAGCTCAAAGAGGTGATTGAGATCTCGGACTCGGTGACGGTGCTGCGCGACGGGCAGACGATCTGCACACTGGACGCGCACAAGGGAGAGGTCTCCGAGTCCGCCCTGATCAAGCACATGGTCGGGCGCGAGATTGATAACATCTACCCGAAACGCGAGCATAAGGAACCGGGTGAGGTGGTGCTGGAGGTGCGGGGATGGAACGCCTACGATCCGGGGCTGGGCCGGACGATCCTGCGCGATGTGAACCTGAAAGTGCGCCGGGGCGAGATCGTCGGTGTGGCCGGGCTGATGGGTTCGGGACGAACAGAGTTGGCGATGAGCATCTTCGGCAACCCGCTGGGCTACCAGATCAAAGGCGAGTTGCTGATGAAGGGCAAGCCGCAATCGTTTCGGCAGCCGCAGGACGCGATCCGCGCCGGGGTGGCCTATGTGACTGAGGATCGCAAAGGCAACGGCCTGATCTTGATCCAAGATGTCAAGGAGAACATTACACTTGCCAACCTACACGCGATTGCGCAGCGCGGCGTGATTGACAGCAACGCCGAGATTAAGGTCGCCAACGAGTACAGGGTCTCGCTGAACATCAAGACGCCCAGCGTCGAGCAGCGTGTCTCGAACCTGAGCGGTGGCAACCAGCAGAAGGTCTGCTTGGGCAAATGGCTCTTTGTGAAGCCCGACCTGCTCATCCTCGACGAACCCACCCGTGGGATTGATGTTGGCGCGAAGTACGAGATCTACACGCTCATGAATAAACTTGTTGATCAAGGCATGAGCATCATTATGATCTCGTCGGAACTGCCCGAGGTGCTGGGCATGAGCGACCGGGTCTACATCGTCTCCTCTGGCCGGATCACGGGTGAGCTACCAATTGCAGAAGCGACCCCGGAAAAAGTTATGCGTCTCGCGACAAACTAGGAGACTCGGGGATGTTTTTTCAAAATCTTCAGAAAGTACTGCGGCAGAATATCCGCGAGTACGGCATGTACATCGCCCTGTTCGTGATCATGCTGATCTTTGCGATTACCACCAAAGGCACCTTCGTCTCGGCGCGTAACCTGAGCAACCTGCTGAACCAGACCGGATACATTGCGGTGCTGGCGGTCGGCATGACTCTGGTAATCGTTGTCCGACACATTGACCTGTCGGTGGGCTTTCTGGCCGGATTCATCGGCGCAATCGCGGCCATTGCGCTCAAAAGCATGGGCTGGCCGGTCTTCTTAGTGATCCCGATGGTTCTGGTACTAGGAGCCATTGCCGGGCTGATTACGGCCCTGCCGGTGGCCCAGTTGGGCATCCCCTCGTTCGTGGCCTCCCTGGCGGGCTGGCTGATTTTCCGTGGCCTGCTGCAACTGGCGACCGCTGGCACCGGCACGATTATCATTGCCGACACGGCATTCACCGCCATTGGCGACGGTTTCATCCCGGATATTCCGATCAAAATTCTGCCCAACATGCATTTCCTGACGCTACTGGTGGGTGTGGTGGCGATTGTCCTCTTCGTAATGAGCGAGATCAGCCGACGCCAAAAGCAGGAGGCGTACAGCTTTGAGGTGCTGCCAAAGGATATTTTTGTCCTCAAGCTGGTCTTCATCTCGGCCTTGGTTGGGGCGATCACCTGGGTGCTATCGAGCTACAACGGGATCTCGTGGACCGTGGTGATTATGCTGGCGGTGACCGGGATTTACCATTTCATCACCACCCAAACGGTGCTGGGCCGACACATCTACGCGGTGGGCGGCAACCCCGATGCAGCCGAACTGAGCGGCATCAGCGTGAAGCGGATCATCTACGTAGTCTTTGGCTCGATGGGTATGCTCTCGGCGCTCTCGGGCATCCTCTTCGCGGCGCGACTCAAATCGGCCACCACCACCGCTGGTACGCTGTTTGAACTCGATGCGATTGCAGCCGCCTACGTGGGCGGCGTCTCGGCGGCGGGTGGCGTGGGCCGGGTAACAGGCTCGATCATCGGGGCACTGGTGATGACCTCGCTCACCAGCGGCATGAACCTGATGAACGTAGACATCTCCTACCAGTACATCGTGCGCGGCGCGGTGCTGGCGGCAGCGGTAATCTTCGACGTAGCAACGCGGCGAGCGAGCAAGTAGGCAGGGGACAGGAGGCAGGAGGCAGGAGGCAGGAGGCAGGAGGCAGGAGGCAGGAGGCAGGAGGCCGGGGCAGGAGGCAGGAACCCGAATCCGGCCCCCGGCTATCAGCTATCAGCTATCGGCTATCGGCTATCGGCTATCGGCTATCGGCTATCGGCTATCGGCTATCGGCTATCGGCTATCGG
>CAIXLU010000109.1 GCA_903920315.1 uncultured Oscillochloris sp. | reverse complement strand
CGCCATCACTAGTGGCGGAATGATCGCTACCGGACTCGATGCTGCGACCCGCCAACGCTATATTGATCAAGTGGCGGATCTGAACAGTACCTACGAACAGCTTCAGGCCCAGCAGAGTACACTCACCCAGAAGCGCGATCTTGCCCGCGATGCACTGACACTCCTTCAGCGCAAGCGCGCAGAGATGGAAGTTGCTCAAGGTTCGCCCCAGGTTGAGGTGCGCTTTATCGGCGCGAGCATTGCCCCCTTGTCACGCGTGACTCGGGCGCTGCTCTATGCTGGTGTGGCCGGTGTTCTCGGGTTGCTGGTTGGTGCTGTATTGGCGCTGTTCCTTGGTGTGGTCATCCCTGCCGTTCGCCAGATGAGTATGCCTAAGCCGTCACAGTCGGCCAATCGCCCTGATGCCCCACCTGGTAATTAAGACAAGGTTTCAGGTGCGAGGTTTCAGGTTTCAGGTCGAGCGCATCAAGATGCCACATTCTGGCCTGAACTGTAAAGTGTCTGCGGGCCATGTCTAGGGGGATGTATGTCAATGCTGAATGAAGCGAAGCATCCCGGCAGGAACACTTCTCTCCCTTTGCACCCTTGCGCCTTTGACAAGGTTTCAGGTGCCAGGTTTCAGGTTTACAGTTCGTCGTGCAGGCTTCCGCCTGCCGACGCGCATCTGGCGGGCTGGAAGCCCGCACTACGCGCAGCCCAAACTGTAAAGCTGGATTGAACCATGTCTTTGCGTTAAACCATATGCACGTTTAACGCAAAGGCGCAAGGACGCAAAGGCGCAAAGGCGTTCGGGTTGTAATATGGCAGATATGGCGACGAACCGCCCGATTATTTCCGTGATCATGCCTTGTTACAACGAGGCATCTACGCTACCCCACATCCTGGCGAAAGTCTGGGAGATTGCCATTGATAAGGAGATCATCGCTGTTGATGATCACTCCTCTGATGCGACGCTTGATGTGCTGCGGGCTGAGGCGGCGAGGAACCCGCTTCTGACGGTGATCAGCCACCCGGAGAACCGTGGCAAGGGCGCCGCCGTGCGGAGCGGTCTGGCGCACGCCCGTGGCCTGATTACGATTATCCAGGATGCGGATCTGGAGTACGACCCCCATGACTACTATGATCTGGTAAAGCCAATCACCGATGGTCTGGTGGATGTAGTCTTTGGCAGCCGATTCGCGGGCCGCCATACGAGCATGTACTTCTGGAATGCCATGGGGAATAAGGCGCTTACCTTTCTGACCAATTTCCTCTTCAACTGCTGGATCTCGGATATGGAGACCTGCTATAAGGTCATGCGTACCGATATTATCCGCAGCCTTAACCTTGAAAGTAACGACTTCCGCCTGGAGCCGGAGATCACGGCCAAGGTGCTGCGTCGTGGTCACCGTATCTACGAGGTGCCGGTGAGCTACCTCGGTCGCACGTACGAGGAGGGCAAGAAAATGAAGCCGAGCCAGGGTTTCTATGCCATTCTCGCCCTCTTTAAGTACCGCCTCTGGTTGTAGACGTTCCCTATAAGTTGTGGTACAACAACAATGGCGATACATTCATATCGCCATTGTTGTTGTATACCCCAATGACGAAGATGATGCGATGCTCCATTACTATTACAGAGTGCCGTTATCAAAACATTTGTATCGAGAACAAGTCGAGGTTTCATATTGCCAACAATATCATATTTAGTATGATTGGAATAGATGATTTTTTTTGGAGTGTGGGATCAAATAAATAGCGTTACGCATATAGCTGTCCAGAAAAGTTCTGATTATATTGTAGGG
>CAIXLU010000108.1 GCA_903920315.1 uncultured Oscillochloris sp. | reverse complement strand
TAGGGGCGGCTCGCGAGCCGCCCCTACGGCCCCATATAGATCTCAAACATAGACAAGCTGTTCGGGCGCGAAGCTGTCGCGCTGCCGGGCCTGCGCGGTGTCCACCAGCAGCACACCGTCGCGCACGGTGATCGGGTAGGTGTCGAGCGCGCGTGGGGCGGGCGGGTTCTCCACGTTACCGCGCAGGTCGAAGTGCGAGCCGTGGCAGGGGCAGGCGAACTGCCCGGGGGTGGCGTGCCAACTGACCGCGCAGCCCAGGTGGGTGCAGCGTCGCGAGATCGCCAAGAATCCGCCATCGGATGCGCGGGCCAGGAAGAAGCGTCCATCGGGGAACTCCGTCACCGAGCCAGGTGGAAAGCTCTCGGCGGAACCAACCGTGACTACGCCGCCGAACTCGCCATCAACCCGGCGCGGGGCGAGGAACTCAAGGGCCATACTGCTGGTCTGGAGGAACCCGATGAGTCCGAGCGCGCCCGCCCCTAGCGACAGAAAGTCGCGCCGACTCACGGTGGTACCCGCCGGGGCATCCTGATTCGGTTGTGGTGTATTCTTCGCCAAAGCCTACCTCACCTCTTTGCCATTGCCGATTGTAAATTGTAGATTGTAGATTGCCGGACTCCGACAATCTACAATCTACAATCGGCAATCTCCAATCAGAACGGCCACACCAGGGCCATGTTCGGCCCACGGAACCAGATCCCTACTGCCGTGAGGACAACGAGTGCGACCATCACGAAGCTGAACAGGCCGACCAGCGCCTCGCTGTGGCGAGCGCGCAGCGCGCCCCTCATGCCCGCGTAGATTCCCGCGAGCCCGCCCAGCGTGAGCATGAGCGGTAGCAGCCCGTTCGATATCAGGGGTGAGATGGGTGCCAGCAGTGCGGGCAGATCCAGCCAGAGATCGTCAACCAGAACCAGCAGCGGGGTCAGCACGAGGGCGAGGGTTGCCCCGAGCATCCCGGCCCTCTGGCCCGTTGCGGAGCGGAAGTAGACCCCCTCATCAGACGAGTCGCGATCCCAAAGCGGCAGGACGGCAAGGCCGAGCAGGCCGATTCCGGACAGGGCGAGGGCGGCGAGCGGGTGCATGTGCAGCAGCAGTTCCTGCACGCCGAGGAAGTACCATGCCGCCTTGGCCGGGTTCGGCGGGTGGGCCGGGTTGGCCAGCGCCTCCAACGGGGTCGGCACGGCCATGGCGAAGATCAGCAGCCCGGCCAGCGTGACCAGGGCCACGCCCAACTCGGCGGTGACGAGGTGCGGGATGGTGGTGAGCTTGGGTGCTTGCTCGGCCTGAGGCGGGATGGTTACTCCACCATCCTTGCGCACGCGCCAGAAGTGGTAGGAGAGCCCGAAGATCAGCACCACCGGTAGCAGGGCGACATGCAAGGCGTAGAAGTTGCGGAGGGCGGACTGGGCCACCTCCGGGCCGCCGAGCAGGAAGTCGCTGATCGCCTGGCCCGCCAGCGGCACGTAGGTCAACAGGCCGGTGCCGACGGTGATCGCCCAGAAGGCCAACTGGTCCCAGGGCAGCAGGTAGCCGGTAAAGTTGAATATCAGCACCAGTACGAGCATGCCAAGTCCGACCACCCAGTTCATGCGGCGCTCGCCACGGAAGCCGCCGGCAGCGAAGACCCGCACCATGTGCAGCACGACGGTGATCATCAGCAGATTGCCGGCCCAGTGGTGGATACCGCGCAGCAGCGACCCAAAGGGAATGACTGTCTCTATGGCCTGCACCGCCGGGTAGGCCCGCTCGATGCTGGCGTCGTAGCGAAACATGAGTAGCACGCCGGTGAGGATCAGCAGCACCGACAGGAGCGCCGAGATACCGCCGAGACCCCAGGTGCGGCTGAAGCGCAGGGCGGATGCCGGGACGCGGGTGGGGTGTAGGTGCAGGACAATGTTGTTGGCCACCGCCCGCATCCGGTGGCGGTCCTCGGGCGGCGGGACGCTGCGGTAGCGCAGGCGGTCGATCATCTCGTTGAGCCACGTCATCGAGAGAGCTCCTCGCTAGGGGCGGGGAGAGGCGCGTTCCCCCCGCCCGCGTTCATCGTTAGACGCATCGCTGGAATGCCGGCAGGTGGTTGTCGCGCGAGGCTGCATGAAGCAGTTCGTACACCTGTAGGATGTCGGCGCGGCTGGTGCTGGTGAAGAGGCGCGTGTACAGGTTTACGTTGACGATCTCGGCATCCACGCCGACCGTACACGCCTCGCTCACACTCGCGAAGCGCGGAACCTGGCTGAGCCAGGGGTTTTCTGTCGGCAGCGGCACACTGTAGGTGCGGAAGAGCGCCTCCAGGCTGCTGATGTGGCTGGCCTCGGACGGGATAATGGTGGCGAAGGGCCGCACCTCGCCGAAGTCGGTGACGACCTGGTGGTACACGGCCCAGGCGTGGTACTCGTCGTTGAGGGCCAGCCGCAGACCGTCGATCTCGGCCGCGCTGAGCGGGCCAGTATACTGGCTCAGGTCGGTGTCGCACATAAGGCAGGGAGTCGCGGGCAGATCCGTGGGCAGGGCCGTTGTCGGAACGGCGGGCTGGCCGCCGTTACCTTGGCCGCCATTCCCCTGGCCACCGTTGCCTTGGCCGCCGTTACCCTGGCCGCCCTGGCCCATTCCTGTGCCTTGGCCTCCATTCCCCTGGTTGCCCTGGTTGCTCTGGCCCGTTCCGGTACCCTGATTGTTCTGGGCCACACCGCTACCCTGGCCCATCCCCGCGCCTTGGGTACCCTGGACACCGGTACCATGCGGTACCCCCGTACCGGTTGGGGCAATCGGCTGGCTCGTAGTGATGACCACGGGCGCGGTTGGCCCAGTGGTCGTCGTGGTGATGACCACGGGCGCGGTTGGCGCGGTGGTCGTCGTGGTGCTGGCGGGGGCCGCACAGGCGCTCAAGGCCAGGCCCAGTGCCAGGGATGTCAGGATGATCGTGCGTCGCATATCGGGTCTCCTTGTCGGCAGCCGCATGTATAGTGAGCGATTGCTCACCCTCAGCATAGCAGCCAAGCGTGGAGATCCCGTGGAGGCCCGATGGAGGAATGCGCCAGATCTCCGGTCAGACAAAACCAGGAAGGCGCGATGCGTAACCTCTGCGTGGTAGCGCGCATCATAGGAACAGACTGCTCCGCTCTGGCGCGTCCCCTTTCACACTGACACAAGGAGGTGTCCCATGGCCCGTGTCGTGATCATCGGTGCCGGGTTCGCCGGACACACCGCTGCCCTCTACCTCGGATCAAAAATCGGTACTCAGCACCAGGTTACGGTTGTCAACCGTTACGACTACTTTGGCTTCGTACCCTCGTGGGTCTGGGTCGGCGTTGGGCATATGGCCCCTGAGCAGACCACCATCCCGCTCAAGCCGGTCTACGACCGGATGCATGTCGGGTTCATCCAGGGGGCGGTCACCGAGGTTCACCCCGATGACCGCTATGTGCTGGTGAGCCGCCAGGATCGCGGCGACCCGGAACGCCTCGATTATGACTACCTGCTGATCGCCACCGGTCCGAAGCTCAACTTTGCGGCCACGCCAGGGCTCGGCCCGCAGGCGGGCCACACGACCTCGATCTGCACCCTCGACCACGCCATCGAAGCCCGTGACTCCTACCTGGAACATGTGCGCCGGATGGAAAAAGGCGAGCGGGTGCGGATGGTGATCGGCACCGGCCACCCTGGTGCCACATGCCAGGGTGCGGCCCTGGAGTATATCTCCAACATTCACAAGGATCTGGTCAAGCGTCGCCTACGCAGCAAGGCCGACCTGATCTACCTGTCGAACGAGCGTGCCCTGGGAGACTTCGGCGTCGGCGGGCTGCGCGCACGCTACAAGGGCCGCCTCACGAGCAGTGAGGAGTTTATCGGCGCGGTCTACAAGGACTATGGGATTACCGCGCTCGTCCAGCGCGGCGTGCATCAGGTAGACGACAAGAAGATCTCCTGGGAGAACTACACCGGCACCATGGGCGAGACCGCCTATGACTTCGCCATGCTGATCCCGCAGTTCACCGGCCAGCTAATTAAGTACATCGGCCACGACGGCGGCGATGTCTCGGACAAGGTGGTTACTCCGGCAGGACTGGTGAAAGTGGATGCGGTCTACGGGCTGGACTACGCGACCCTGCGCAGGCGACCAGATGCGTGGCCAGCGACCTACCAGAACCCGAACTACCCAAGCATCTTCGCGGCGGGCATTGCCTTTGCCCCGCCAGGTCCGATCTCAGAGCCGCACATCACCCCCAACGGCACGTCAATTAGCGCGGCCCCGCCGCGCACCGGGATGATCGCCGGCGTCATCGGTCGGATCACCGCCTTCAACATCGCCGATCTGGTGACGAGCGGGACGATGCACCACCGCGAGCGCATGACCGAGATGTTCGCG
>CAIXLU010000107.1 GCA_903920315.1 uncultured Oscillochloris sp. | reverse complement strand
TCCCGCCTCCTGCCTCCTGCTAATGCGCTCGCTCGATCCGGGCACCCAGGGCGCTCAGCCGCTCGTCAATCCGCTCGTAGCCGCGATCAATCTGGCCGATGTTGTAGATCACGCTTTTGCCCTTGGCGCAGAGTGCCGCCGTGAGCAGGGCCATGCCAGCGCGGATGTCGGGACTCGGCATACCATCGGGCTCGCCGTAGAGTTGCGCGGGGCCAACCACCACCGCCCGGTGCGGGTCGCAAAGCACGATCCGTGCGCCCATGCCAATCAGCCGGTCGGCGAAGAAGAGTCGGCTCTCGAACATCTTCTCGTGGATAAGCACCGTGCCTCGGGCCTGCGTTGCTACCACCATGGCCGTGCTGATCAGATCAGGGTTGAATCCGGGCCAGGGTGCCGAGTCGATCTTCGGGATGGCCCCGTGGATGTCGTGATTCACCACCAGATCCTGGTCGCCGGGTACCACAATATCGTCGCCGTCATCGCACCACGTGACGCCAAGTCGCCCAAAGGCGATCCGGCTCATGCGGTGATCGCGGGGCCGGACACCCACGAGCCGCAGCGCACTACCGGTGACGGCGGCCAGGCCGATCAGCGAACCAACCTCCATAAAATCAGGGCCGACCGTGAAGTCGGTGCCGCTGAGACGAGAAACCCCGTCAATTTCCAGCAGGTTTGTGCCGATCCCGCTGATCCGTGCACCCATTTGATGGAGGCAGCGACAGAGATCCTGCACATGCGGCTCCGAAGCAGCGTTACCGATAGTGGTATGTCCCGTTGCCAATACCGCTGCCAGCACCGCCTGTTCGGTACCCGTCACACTCATCTCATCAAGAAAAATATCCGCGCCGTGCAGCCCATCAGTGCTGAGGATGTAGCTGGTGGGCGTAACCTCAATCGTAGCACCGAGGGCGCACAGAGCCAGAAAGTGCGTATCGAGGCGACGACGGCCAATCGAGTCGCCACCGGGACGCGGCAGCGTGACGTAGCCTCGGCGAGCCAACAGCGGGCCAGCGAGCAAGGGCGAGGTACGGATGCGCCGGGCCAGGGCAACATCGGGGTCGGTAGCGGGGATCGCAGTGGCGCGCAGAGAGAAGGCGTTCGGGCCAAGCCGCTCGACATTCACGCCCAACTGCTCCAAAAGCGACAGCTTAATCCGCACATCGCCAATGTCGGGCACATTCCGCAGCACAAGGCATTCATCGGTGAGCAGGACGACAGCGAGCAGGGGCAGGGCCGCATTCTTATTACCCGACGGCGAGATCGCACCGCTCAGACGGTGGCCGCCCTCGATCACAAAACGTTCCATAAAATTTAGCGCTCCTCTGTCCCACCCTTACCGCTAGACAGGAAGCGGCGAACGCGACGGATGAACCGACTAGACAGGAAGCGGCGAATAAGGGAGATAATCCGACCCCATACGCTACCCTCGACCGTTCCGCGCTCCAACGCCGATTCGACCAGAGCAGTGGTGCGCTGACGACCGATGCGCAACGCCTCATCGGTAATCTCCTTTAGGCGAGATCCCGAGATCAACTCACCGTCGGCGAACCAGCGCCATGCGACCATGCCCGCCGAGTAGGTACCCGCGTAGGCAATAGACACCTTAGGCACAATCCCCCAGATCGGGATGAGACCAACCAAAGCGCGGGCAAGCTGCCGCCAGACGAAGGCTCCGCCGAGGACGGGCAACACCTCGCGGATGCGAGCCTGAAACTCGGGCGGCGCACCGTGGGCCAGGGCCAGCTTATAAACAAGCATGGCCTGATTTTTGGTCAGCACCAGGATGTCAGCGGCGGCGAAGGGAATGCTGAAGAACGGAATCTGCTCGGGGAGGGCCGATGCCAGGGCGTATGAGGCATTGGTAAACGACGTAGCGTTGATCAATTGGAGCGCGTAGGTGGCCCGCAGACCGGGCAGACGGCGGGCGGCGGACATGTGCAGATCGTCGGGAAGCCGATCAAAGATCGCTTCGGCCAGCATATCCGATGCGTCGGGCGCACCAGGGTCGGGCAGGGCCACCACATGCGCGTAGGTAAAGGCTCGACGGGTATCACCTACAGGAATTGGCGGCGTGTTCGTATACCCAAGAACAATCACCGTCGGCATGGCCAAGGTGGCCAGATCGCGCAGGGCAGCGGCCACCCGCGCCGAGACAGGTTCACGTCCATCAAGCACAATCAGCAGCAGATCCGCGTGGCGCAACGAGTCACCAAGATCGTCGGCAAGGCCATCGTGACGCACATCACTAAGAGTCGCGATAAGCAGCGGATTGAAGCCAACCGGGCCATAGCGCTGACTATCGCCCATGTTTAGCAAGCCAACGGCTATAGACAGGGCCGGTTGCTCGCCCAGGCACGCGATGGTGACGGGGCGCTCGCTCTCTTCACGGATCGCCGTGACATCAATCTCGCGCAGTGTGCTAAAAGCCGCGCCTAGGTCGTTCCAACTCGGCACAACTAACTCCTTGTGAAGAGATCATTCGCCCTGGATTATAGCATGGCCGCTGGAGGCTACGATGTGACCATTTTCATGGGGGTGTTGTGCGCCCCGCGCATGGACCAATTCTAAACGGGTTATGAAAAGGAGTCGAACCTTTAGGCGACCTTATCCGGCTCAAGCCGCGACTCCTCGTGACAACTCCATGAGGCTTGTGTATAGAGGCAATACCGCAAAAGACGTTCATGCGCGGGGCGCACACCGCCGCGATGAAAATGGACCGTAGGGGCGCGTCGCGACGCGCCCCTACCCGACACCCGCCTATTTTCACATCAGACAACCATGCGATTCGCGCACAACACCCGATGAAAATGGCCGCTGATGTCCGGCTATCGGCTATCGGCTATCGG
>CAIXLU010000106.1 GCA_903920315.1 uncultured Oscillochloris sp. | reverse complement strand
CCAACTTGTACCAGCACCGTATCAACCGTACCGGATACGCCGAAACTCATACTGCGACTCTGCACCGCCTGGGCGGGGCCGCTGCCGGTCACACTGACGGCCAGACTGCCCTTCGTCACGGTTGCGGTTGAGGTCGAAGATGTTGCCGTACTCGTCTGCCGCAGTTGCCAGAACAGCACCCCGGCCACAATCAGCACCAGGGCAACAGGCAGCAGCAGCCAGGGCGACATACGCTTGCGCTTGCCAACGCGGCTACCGACCACCTTGCGCTCGGGCGCAGTTGAGGTAACGCTCATAGAATTCAAAGCTCCTGTGCGAAGCACGATCACTGAATCCAAATCATAGCGAAAGGATATGTAGAAATTGTTCAGGCAGGTTGAGCATAGGCTAAGGCCGATTGCAGATTGCAGATTGTAGATTGTAGATTTGCCGCAACAGGACGCGACGCATGTACCCAAACTGTCACGCTGGATTGAACTATGCCCAAGGAAGAAAATACAGCCGCCTACGTGATACGTAGGCGACTGTCGTAGGAGTGCGGGCATCCGGCCCTAAGACAAGGTTCGCAGATACTTTACAGTTCAGGCCAGAATGTGGCATCCTGATGCGCTCAACCTGAAACCTGAAACCTCGTACCTGAAACCTTGTCTAAAGAGAAAGTCTCTCAGACCCCAAACAGGTGGGTCAGGCCGGTGCTGGCCGCCCCGCCGAGGCTGAGCAACATCGCCAATTTGGCGTTCGGCACCTGGTTCGGGCCTGCCTGCCCCATCAGTTGCTGCACAATCTCACATGTCTGGTAGAGCGCCGTTGCGCCCACCGGATGCCCACGCGCCTTTAACCCGCCGAGAGTTGAGAGCGGGAGTACCCCGTCATGGCCGATCTGCCCGTTTGCGGCGAGACGCCAGCCCTGCCCCGGCTCGGCAAAGCCCACCGCCTCTAGCGCCAGGCATGACATGATGCTGAAGGCATCGTGAACCTCGAAGAGGCTGATATCGCTACGGTGAATATTCGCCTTGCGAAAAGCATCCTGGGACGAACGGGCAGCCGCGTACAGGTGGAGCGGATCGGTTCGATCTGCAACCCGAAACCAGTCCGTCGCCACGCTAGAACTGAGAATACGGATTGGCTGATCCGTGTAGGCACGGGCCTCGCTGGTGCGCGTAAGCACGACCGCCGCAGCCCCATCGCAGATCGGTGCGGCGTCAAATACCCGCAGCGGAGAATCGACGACCCGCGAGTGATTGATCATCTCGCTCGTGACGTCCTTGTCCTTGAAGAGCGCGTATGGGTTGGTTCGCGCATTGGCGTGTGCATTAAGCGAGAATCCGGTAAAAGCATCAACGGGGACGTGGTAGGTATCCATATAGCGCTGCATGAGGCGCGCATTCATCCCAAGCAACGTCGCGCCGGTAGGAATCTCGGTTTCCGCATCCAGGGCTTTGGCCAGAGACTGAGTGGCACCGCCGCCGCTCATTTTCTCGACACCGAGGGCGACTGCGAGCCGGGCCTCACCGCTGGCCACGGCAAAGTACGCCATGCGCAGCGCCGCCGCACCCGTTGCGGTGGCGGCCTCCACCTGAAGCGCTTCGATACCGCGCATGCCGGCGGCGCTAGCGATCAGGGTGGCAAGATGCTTCTGCCCCTGAAGATCGTCGGCAAGCATGTTACCGACAAAGAGCGCATGAATGTGATCCACCCGTGCGTTCTGCATCGCCAACTGGAGCGCCTGCACCCCCATTTCGCGGAGTGATGAGCCGTTCACTTTCTGCACCGGGATCTGGCCAATTCCGACAATGCTCACACTTCGTAGTCCATCGGACATAGCTGGAAGCTCCTTCTGGAATTGGGCATGGTTCAGAGCAGTTACAGTGTGACAGTTCGTAGTGGGTACTTCAACGTCCAAGCGGCTGAAGCCGCTACTACGAACTGTCACACTGAAACCTGGCACCTGAAACCTTGTCTAACAGCATCAACGTTAGGACTCATCTTGAGGCTTGCGAGTGGGGGGAAGGATTGGGGCATTGTTAGTGTCGCGGGTATTCTTCTGCACCGTCACAGCGGCAAACATGCTGAGTGTGAAAGACATAGCATAAAAGCCCTTCTCGCTCAGGGTGAGGGATGCGTTCCACAGGCCGATCACCAGGAGCCCCAGAGTGAGGATTACCGATGTCCACGCGAGGCCGAAATAGACCGGCGTGACAGGGATGTTCTCCATCCGGTCGCGGACACTCTTCTGGAGAGAGACCGCCGCAAACAGGCCGTACATGAGTACGGTGAAGTAGTACCCCTTCTCGTTCAGGGCCATACTCGCATTCCATAGCCCTACGTTGTAGGCGATCCCCCCTGCGAAGAGCGCCGCCCACGAGGCCATGATGAAGGCGTTGGAAGGTCTGTTCGTTAAGGTGTTCATAGGCCGATAGTCACCATGATAATAATGAAGGTGCTGCGAGACACTGTTGCACTCATTATAATACATAGATCGAGCGTGTATTGTTTGTATGACGATATTTTCACGAAGAATAGCCCGTGAAGCTCAGGGGGTGTCCTGAGCCATTTACCCACCAACCTCAATCCCGCTCATGCGCTCGATGGCCTTCACCAGCGCGTGGTTGCCTTCGGTGCCCAGACCGACCGCTTGAAGGCTGCGGTACATCTGGAAGATTGACGCCGTAGACAGCACCGGTGCGCCCACCTGATCCGCCGCCTCTAGCACCAGGCGCAGATCCTTCTGCTGGAGATCAATGGTGAAGCCGGGTCGCCAGTCACGGGCGATGACCTGCGGACCACGGTTAGCCAGCATCCAACTCCCGGCTGCGCCAGGGGTCACAGCAGCCAGAGTTTTCTCCAGATCCACACCGCTGGCTTGGGCGAAGACCAGAGCCTCGCTAACTGCCAGCATCGTACCTACCACCAGGATCTGATTCACCAGCTTCACCGTCTGGCCGGCACCGTGGTCGCCTACGTGGGTGATCGCTTTGCCCATCGCCTGAAAGACGGGCAGCGCTCGCTCCACATCCGCCACCGCACCGCCGACCATGATGGACAGCGTCCCCTTGGCGGCACCCTCGCTGCCGCCGCTCATTGGGGCGTCCAGGTACGCCACGCCGCGCACCGCCAGCGCGGCAGCCATCTCGCGGGCGGCCTGCGGGCTGATCGTACTCATATCAATCACCAGCGCCCCGGGCCTTGCCCCGTGGATCACCCCGTCCGCGCCCAGCGTCACTGCCACTACATCAGGAGTGTCGCTCACGCACGTAATGGTGATGTCGGAACAGTCCGCAACCTCGGCGGGGCTCGCCGCCGCCGTAGCCCCGGCCGCCACCAGATCATCCATACGACTCGCCGTGCGATTCCACACCGTCAGCACAAAACCGGCCCGCAGCAAGTTATGCGCCATCCCCCGACCCATCATCCCCAGACCAATAAACCCAATCCACTCACTCATCGTACGTCCTCACATAGACAAGGTTTCAGGTGTGAGGTTTCAGGTTTCAGGTCGATCTCATCAGGATGACACATTCTGGTCTGAACTGTGAAGTATCGGAGAACCATGCCATACACATCACATTCGCTACGCCTGAAACCTGAAACCTGAAACCTGAAACCTCACACCTAAAATCTAAAATCTAAAATCTAAAACCTCATACCCCTTGCCCATACACCTTCGTCACCGTTACTCGCACCGTAAGGCGGGGGGCGTCCGGGCGAAGCTGGAGCCACGCGGCTGCGCCATCCGCACCGAGATAACGGATCGCCAATCGCTCGCGTACGGTCGGGTCGGGTGGCTCAACCACAGCAGTACCCTGAAGCGTCAGGTAGCGTCGGCCATTGGCAATAGCAATGCTCACCGTGGGGTTGCGGCGCAGGTTGCGCGCCTTCACACTGCTCGCACCGCAGCTAAAACAGATCTCCTTATCATCCAGTAGGTACCAGACAACCGTCTGCTGGATTGAGCCATCCGCGTTAAGCGTGCTCACAACCGCGTAGTGGATCTCATCTAAGTAGGCACGCTGGACATCGCTCAGAGTCACGGGGAGGAACCTTTCTCTCGGACGATCTGCCCGATTGCGGAAACAAGAGCGGCGGAGCGAACTAAACTCACCGCCAGATAATAGCCATTGTACCGCGTTGCATTCGTTAAAAGTTTGAAACCTATAACCAATCAGGGGGTTGACTTTAACCATTACATAATGATATAGTAAATTTCAGAAAGTCCAATGGGGTGCCCCGTCTGCGTCCCTCCATTGCGTGTTTTGGCTTGGGGTTTGAGGGTCTTCTCTCGACCCCATCTTCTTGCCGTTAGACAGCGCACATCGGCATGAGGGGGCCTGGGCGTGGTAGAAAACATGCTCCGGCCTCTCGGTATCTCCACTTTAGATACGGCGATGTATCGCAGAGTATGGCAGGTTTTCCATTGGCTTTGTGACGCGCTCGCGCCCTTGTGCGAGCCATAAGAGCATTTAGTATAATAGCTTGACAATGCGCGTATGCTGGTGTTAGCACCAGTGTGGCTCTCAGATCGCAAGGGTCGTGCAGCACTTTGGCATCGCAGTATCGTCAGGTTGTTTTACAGGCAAAGGATGACAACACTCATTCAGCAGCCCGTACAGGAGTTGGGATCGATGATGGAACGCTTACTTGAGATGGCCCGTGCGCGTGGCTATCTGACCTACAATGATATTCTGGAGGCGTTCCCACAGCCAGAGTTGCACGTGGCGGATGTCGATCATTTGTACGCCACAATGCAGGCCGAGGGTCTGAAGGTGGTCGAATCGACTGCAGAGCTTGAGACGAATCAGCCGAACGATGAGGATGCGGCTACGGAACTGCCCGACCTCGCCGATATCGCCTTTGACGACCCAGTACGCATGTACCTCCAGGAGATCGGTCAGGTGCCGCTACTCACCGCCGAGAAGGAGGTCACGCTTGCCAAAAGCATGGAGTCTGGCGACATCGCACGTCAGCGAATCGACCGCGAGGAATACCAGACAAGTCGCGAGCGCATCGAGCTTGAACGGGCCTTCGCCCAAGGCTGCGAGTCGCGTCAGCATCTCATCCAGGCCAACCTGCGGCTGGTGGTGTCAATCGCCAAGAAGTACACATCCTACGGGCTGACGATGATGGATCTGGTGCAGGAGGGTAACATTGGCTTGATGCGTGCAGTCGAGAAGTTCGACTACACCAAGGGCCATAAATTCTCTACTTACGCCACGTGGTGGATCCGCCAGGCGATCACCCGCGCCATTGCCGATCAGAGCCGAACCATCCGCTTGCCCGTGCATATGGGCGAGGCGATCAGTCAGGTCAAGCGCACCTCGCATAAGCTTCAGCAATCAATGCAGCGTGAGCCTACCCCTGAGGAGATCGCTGAGGCGATGGGAATCTCTGCCGGTAAGGTGCGCCGCACCCTAGAGGCCAGCATGCACCCACTCTCGCTGGAGATGCCGGTCGGCCAAGAGGGCGAGGGTCGCATGGGCGACTTCATCGAGGATGATCGAATCTCGACACCCTCCGAGGCCGCCGCTGCCGCGATGCTGCGCGAGCAGATCGAGGAGGTACTCCAGAAACTTCCCGAGCGCGAGCGCAAGATCATCCAACTGCGCTATGGCCTCAAGGACGGGCGCTACCGCACCTTGGAGGAGGTCGGCGTGGAGTTTGGGATCACCCGCGAGCGCATCCGCCAGATCGAGGCGGTGGCCCTGCGCAAGCTGCGCCACCCTCACCTTGGCAAGAAGTTGCGCGGCTACCTCGACTAGACGCTCGCGACACGGTGACAGAAGAGGGAGGTTCGGAGGAGGGTTTTGCCCTCCTCCGAACCTCCCTTTGTCCATGTTATACTGCCCGGCATAACGCCGACCCTGATGAGGAGGTGATGATGCTCGGCCTCTCCCCTGCTGCTGCCCGCTGGTGGCGCGAACGCGGCGAGCCACGCGCTCTGTCCGCCCTGGTCGCTCTCGCCCTCAGCCTCCCCCCACTCACTCTGCTCGACATCATCACACCGTATGTCGCTGCACGTATCGCTATGGTTTTGGCCTGGGTTGCT
Source organism: uncultured Oscillochloris sp. (assembly GCA_903920315.1). Classification (GTDB taxonomy): domain Bacteria; phylum Chloroflexota; class Chloroflexia; order Chloroflexales; family Chloroflexaceae; genus Oscillochloris. The sequence goes on along the minus strand of CAIXLU010000106.1, from coordinate 7,167 downwards.
GGCCTGCTGCTGTCTGCGCGGCTGCCGAGCCTGCTGCGCCGCGAGGGCCATCGCGTGATCATCCTTGCCTCTGTACTCACCGCCACCCTGGCCGCTGCCCTGAGCCTCGGCGTCATGACGCCCCCGGCCAGCGCCGCCGATGGCCTGACGTTTAAAGCTGCGCCGCGTATTTCGCAGGAGAGCTTTACTGCCATCCTCCAGCGCGCCGGGTCGCCTGCCGCCGCCGATGCCGCAAACCTTTATACGGTGATCACATCCTACGGGCTCGATCCCGCCGTCGCTCTGGCATTTTTTCAGCACGAGTCGTCGTTCTGTCTGGCGGGAACCTGCGCGAGTGGCGACATGCATAACTGGGGGATGTTGCGCCGTGCGGTGAAGCCCGAGCGTGCGGCGGGTTCGTCCGGCGGCTTTGTGCGCTACGCCTCATGGGAGGATGGCACGCGGGATTGGTGTGAGCTTATCCTCTTTCGCTATGTCAACCGTGGACTCGATACCGTCGAGAAGGCGGTTCCGGTCTATGCACCGAGCAGCGACAACAATGTGCCCAGCGCCTACATCAACGCCATTCGGCGCGTAGTAGCATCCTGGTATGGGCGTCGCTTTGAACCCGCTCCCGATCTGCATTCCTATACCGGCAGCCTTGATCAAGCTCTGGTCAGTGAAACCTTCGGCTCAGCGGGGATCACCTACCACCCAAATTGGGCCTTCCATACCTTTATGCTCGATCAGGCCCGCGCTGGTCGTCCCCTTGGCGCACCGATGGACGATAGCCGGATCATCACCGTAGGCGGCAAGAAGTTCGCTGTGCAGGTCTTCGCCCAGGACACCCTCTATACCCCGATGGCTGACGACGAGAATGATACAAACTGGTCGGACGTGCGCCGCCTGAGCGAACTGATCCAAACCCCGGTTGCAACCCCAGACGTGCCAACCGCTACGCCGTAGCGTTATTTTAGATTTTAGATTGTAGATTTTAGATTGCACCCAATCTAAAATCCACAATCTACAATCTAAAATCTACAATGGCACCGCCTGGCCATCACGGTAGGCCACCCGTTCGCCATCACGACCGATCAGCACCACCGACTGACGCCCGCTGACCTCCCAGGGCGCGTCCGGGCCGAGCTTGATCAGTGCGGTATCCTCATCAATTCCCACCAGCCTCGCGCCCTCCGGTGCCGACTCCAGCAGCGCACGGAAGACCTCGGCACCGACAAATCCCGACATGCGATCAAAGTGGGGCATCACCGCGATCTGGGGTTCCACGCCCAGGGCGACGATCCAGCGCGGCGGCTGGCCGGCTACAATACTTCGCACCCGCAGGGTGTAGCCACTCATCATCATGGCCCCGGCGCTACAGCCCGCAATTCCGGCACCGCCCGCCCGCCGCTCGGCAATAATTGCCCAGGCTGGCGTGTTCCGCAGGATCTCGACGAGATACTCAGGGTTGCCGCCCGAGAAGTAAAACAGGTCAGCCTCGCGCAATTGCGCCAGGATCTCGGCGTTTTCCGCATCTGCGCGGGTCGTGAGCGATAGCGGCAGACACTCGGCACCCAAGGCGGTGAAATGTTCCACGCCCATGCGGTTCCAGCGCTCAGGCATACCTGGTTCCATGCCGCTGGCCGCCGGGATCAAGGCAACCTTCGGGCGCGCCAGACCCAAAGCCGCCAGCAACCGCCGGTCAGTCGCATCCATCATCGAGGTGTACTCGCCCGATCCAAGCAGGCCAATCGGGCCGCTGGTGTGAACCTTCATTATTCTCCTGCTTTCTGCCTCCCGCCCCCGGCCTCCTCCCTCCCGGCCTCCCGCCCCCGGCCTCCTCCCTCCCGCCTCCTGCCTCCCCGCCTCCTGCCTCCCGCCCCTACTCGTGATCATGCCCAACATGCCGGTGCGGGTGCGCGTGAAGCTGCCCGTCGGCGTGGGCGTGCCGGTGTGAATGAATCAAATTTGTGCGCCGAAGCAGATCCTCGTCACGTAGCAGCACCGCCGGTGTCCCCTCGGCTACAATCAGGCCGCCCTGAAAGATAAAGGCGTCGTCGGCGATCTCCTCAACGATGTCTAGATCGTGCGTGGTCGTGATCACCGTCTTGGCCCCGCCACCCCAGCCCACCAGAAAATCAACCACCTGACTCTGGCTGCGCGGGTCGAGCGCCGCCGTCGGCTCGTCCATCAGTAGCACCTCAGGGTCAAGGATGAGAACCGAGGCCAGGGCCACCCGCTTCTTCTCGCCACCCGACAGGCGATGCGGTGAGCGATCCTTCAGGTGCGTGATCTGCATCAGATCAAGCATATCGGCAACCTTGCGGCGGATCTCGTCCTTCGGCCAGCGCATCTGGAGCGGGCCGAACGCCACCTCATCAAAGACCGTCGGGTTGAACAACTGTACGTCGGGGTTCTGAAAGACCAGCGCCACCCGTCGGCGAAAGGCGAAGGCGAAGGTATCATCCTGAAAATGTTCCTCGCTCAGCACCTCGCCAAAGGCCAATGCCTGTCCGGAGGTAGGAAAATAGAGACCGTCGAGGATACGCAGCAAGGTAGACTTACCCGATCCGTTCGCGCCCATAATCGCGACCCGCCGCCCACGCGGAATCGTCAGTGAGACACCGTTGAGCGCGGTTACGTCAGCAGTGTAGCGATATGTTACTTGCTGGACATCAAAGACCACGTCGGTCACGCACATCTCCTTGGATTGTGGATTTTAGATTGTGGATTTTAGATTTGATGCAACAGGTCACAATACGCTAGATTTACCATCCGAAATCCGAAATCCACAGTCCACAATCTAAAATCTAAAATCTAAAATCTAAAATCTAAAATCCACAATCACAGCCGCTCCCGCTACCAGGGCAAACCCGGCCAGAGCGAGCCAGTCACTCCGTCGCATCACAAACTCGTCCAGCGTGTAGACCTCGCCGCGAAACCCGCGTGATTGCATCGCCATGTAAATATCGTTGCTAAGCGTAAACGACTTACTCAGCAGCACACCCACGCTCGCCCCGGCCAGTCGCCGCTGATCCGGGCCAGTCAGCCTGCCCACCATCCGGCTCTGCCGCGACTCAAACATATCGCGGGCGATCTGGAGCATCAAAAAGATGTAGCGGTAGGTCATGCCCAGAATAACTACACCTACCACCGGCACCTGGAGTACCCGCAGCGCCTTGAGTACGTGCGTCCAGGGCGTGCAGAGGATGAGCAGCAGCGAGAACGTGGCCGCCGTCTCAACGCGGGTGATCAGGTAGGTGGCACCAGAGACGCCCTGGGCCGTAATTGCCCATCCCAGCAGCGGCAGATGTGCAATCGGCTGACCCGGCGTGGTAAAGATCGCTGGTAGCGCCAGCACGCCGGTAAACAGCAGCACCGGCACCCAGATCCGACCAACCAAGGTACGCAGCGGCACCTGCGAGAGCCGCGCCAGCAGCAACGCCCCTGCAAACAGACCGAGGATCACGCCGATAGTGTGCGAGAGCGCCGCCGCCACCAGCAACGCCAGCATACCCACAACCTTGACTCGTGGGTCAATCTTCTGTAGCAGACCATCGGTATGGGCCAGTTCCTCGGCATAGAGCGACTGCTCCATCGCCTCGGCCAGACCGATGATGGTACGCTCCACAAAGCTCTTCCGCCGCCGCCGCGTCGGTGCGGCACGCCTTATCTCGCCCATGGTCATATCGGCTCCTAAACGCACTACGCACACAAGGTTTCAGGTGCCAGGTTTCAGCATGATACGTCGTGCGGGCTTCCAGCCTGCGGTGCCACACCTGACCGCATGGAAGGTGGGACTACACTATAAACTATCAAGTTGGTTTGAAACACGCCTAAACGTGAAAATAGCCATCAATGCGGGTGGATTTCTGCCCCCCGCCTCCCGTCTCCCTACCCCCTGCCTCCCGCCTCCCGCCTCCCGCCTCCCGCCTCCTCCTACCCCCTGCCCATCCGCCCCGCCACCCAGCCGATCAGCAGGAAGGAGAGCAAGATCAGCCCGCCGCCCACCAGCGCCGAGATCACATAGCCGATTCGCTGAATGTTCACATCCCCAGACTGGAACGGGTCGTAGTCCGGCAGCACCGCGTTCCAGACTCCCGCCACCTGCGCGAGGCCCGGCGGTACGGCTGCGGGCGGTGCCACGTTGCCCGACCCCGCCTGGATTTCCTGGCGGGCCTGGGCGTTACCAAAATCCTCCGGCGACCACTCGCCCCATGCGGTGCCCGCTGCCACCAATCCCAGCGGCGACAGGATCATCATGACCGCAACCAGAATCAGTAGGGGGCGCGCCACTCGCCATCCGCCGCGCTGTACTACTTCCGCGTCGCCTTCCCCAACCGCGCCGGGGGCCGTGATCTTCAGCAGCCCCGGCTCCGAGCGTTGCAGGTAGGCCACTACCCCGCCGCTCACCACGAGTTCGGCCAGCCCCGCAATCGTGACGTGGCCCAGCATCATTGCCGGTATCGCGATGTTCAGCGGGTAGGGCGCGTACAGCGGCGCTCCCGATACGTCGTGAAAGAGCATTGGCTGAATCCCAAACTCAATCGCGGTCAGCAGCGCCGCCACATTGATCGCCAGATACCCCGCCACCGCCGCTGCCACCACCCGCCGGGGCGAGCTAATCGCCGCCCGGCCCGCGATCATCCGGTAGGCCACATACGCCACCAGCGATCCGACAATCGCCATATTGAAGCAGTTCGCCCCAAACGCGGTGATCCCGCCATCCCCAAAAAACAGCGCCTGGATCAGCAGCGCCACCGAGATCGCCAGGATCGAACCCCACGGCCCCAGCACAATCGTCGAGACCGCCATTCCCACCGCGTGCCCCGTCGTGCCGCCCGGCAGCGGCAGGTTAAACATCATGATCACAAAGGAGAATGCGGCAAATACCGAGAGCAGCGGCACCAGCCGTGTACTCAGCAGCCGCGTGATCTTGCGGAATGCCACGTACCAAAATGGCGCAGATGCCGCGTACAGCGCCGCGCACGTTGACGGGCTGAGGTAGCCATCAGGGATGTGCATACGCCTCTCCTCTCGATAGACATCATTGGCTTCTACCACTAGTTGCATCTGTATTATACGGCAGATAGGTAGGCGTGTATATCCGAAAGGTTGACTCCCGATCCCCCCAGTCCTATAATTAGCCCACATCTGCCCAAAGGCACCCAATGAGCAACGACGACCTGATCCATAACCTGCGCACACGCGGGCATCGGTTGACTCCCCAGCGGCGGCTTGTGCTTGAGGCTCTTCAGCACGGCGACCACCACATGAGCGCCGATGAGATCGCCCAAACTATCACCGCCCGCTATCCGAGTATTTCGGTTGATCCGACCACCATTTATCGCACGTTGCGCTGGCTGCGCGACGTAGATTTGGTTAGCGAGACGAGCCTCGGCCAGAACCGTATGCTCTACGCCCTGCTCAGCAATCACGATCACCACCACCTCGTCTGTGAGATCTGCAATGTGGTGATCGAGATTGACCCGCTTATCCTTGATCCGGTGCGCCAAGAGCTTGATGCCCGCTACGGTTTCGCCGCCCGCCTCGCTCACATCTCTATCTTCGGGCTCTGCGCCACCTGCCGGAGCGCTCAGCCACTACCACGATGAAAATAGCCACTCTTGTTGTGTTGTCGGCTATCGCTTATGTGCTATCGGCTCTGCTCATCGCCACACCCCCACGCCCTGCCCAGAGTGATTGCGCAACCACGGTGGCCGAATCCCCGCTCTTCGCACTCGCTGCCCTCAGCCCCAGCGGCACAATCGGCCTGCGCTATGCTGCCAGCCTCGGCGGAAATACCAATGCCGTCGCGTCCCGTGCCGTCGGTCAGACGCTCCTGTTTAACCGGGGGGCTGATTTGGGGGTCATGAAACCAGCATCCTCAGCTTTTTACCGGCTCCCTCTGGATGCCCGTATTCAGGATATCGCGGTGGGTCTCGACACCCTCTACCTCATTACAGGTTCTGCTGGCCTCCAGATCACCAATGCCGATGCAACTCAACTGCGTGGTGCGCTGCGTACGCCAGGGCTGGCGTCCGCCATTGCCCTCGACGCCACCCGCGCCTATATGGCCGCTGCCGGGCTAGGCGGTGGCCTCCAAATCCTCGACATCGCCGACCCGGCCCAACCCCGGCTCCTCGGCAGCGCCCAGACCTACGCCTCCGCCACCGCCATCGCCTATGCTAGCGGCCTCGCCTACGTCGCCGAGGGTTCTTATGGCGGCATCGAGATCTTCGACGTGACCAACCCGCTCTCTCCCACCCTACGCGGTAGCCTGATCACCTCTGGCTACGCCGGGGGCATCGCCCTCGACGGCACCCGCGCCTATGTCGCCGCTGGTTCCTGCGGCCTCCAGATCCTCGATGTCGCCAACCCAGCCCGGCCACGGGTACTCGCTGCCGTCGCCACCGGCGGCGACGCCCAGGCCATCCAGATCCGCGCAGGCCGAGCCTACGTCGCCGCTGGCAGCGCCGGACTCGTGGTCTTCGACCTTGGCGGTAATCTGCCGCAACAGGTGGCCGTGCGCAACTTCGGGCCGCTCGCCCCGATCAGCGATCTCTTCTTAGACGGCGCAACCGCCATCCTCGCCGCTGGGCCATCGGGCGCGATCTCCATCAACACCAACAGCCCAGACCTGCCCACCCTCGCCACCGCCCCCACCCTCGGCGGCGTGCGTGCGGCCATAGCTGTCAGCGATACCCTCTACCTCGCCCTGGGCGACGGCGGCGTCGCCGCCGTCACAACGGCCCTCACCGATACCCTGCTCCTCAGCCGCAGCATCACCACAACCCCGGCCCTCAGCCTCGCCATCGGGCCAGCCGTCGGCAGTACAACCACCATCTACGCCGCCAGTGGCCGCAGCGGGCTTGCGGTAATCCAGGCTGCGCCCACCGGCACCCTCACCACAACCCGCACCATCACTCTCACCGGCACCACTGGCGCAATCCTGGTGGACGGAGTCTCTGCCTACGCAGCAGCGGGCGATGCCGGCGTTCATATCCTCAGCCTCACCAACCCCCTCAGCCCTACCCTTCAGACCACCATAAACACGCCCGGTGCCGCCCTCAATCTAGCTCTCGACAACGGGTTCCTCTATGTCGCCGACCGCAGCGGCATGAGCGTCATCAACCCCGTCACCCGAACCATCGTCGGTAGCTACGATCCGCCCGTCGGCACCTTTGT
>CAIXLU010000105.1 GCA_903920315.1 uncultured Oscillochloris sp. | reverse complement strand
CGTTTCAAACCCCTTCAGAACGGGGCGGTATTGTGCTGAGGGTCGCATCCGAGACGATCCCGGTTTGGCGCACGGGGATGGCGTAGGGTGTCATCAATAGATGTCTCTCTTCCCTCATGTGACCTTGCCATTCCGTCACTCTCCTGGTATGATCAGCCCACGGGGTCATTCTAGCAGGTCATGGGTAGGAGGTCAAGCATGCAACGTTGGGGACAGTATCTTGCCGAGGTGCCACAGACATTGCTGCGCCTGATTGCCTCACATCAGCGGGTCAGTATGCCGCGCCAGTGTTCGCCGGAGCTGCGCCTGAATCGGCTGCGCCAGGCAATTTGCCGCTCTGTCGCCGCCCGCGAGGCGTTCTTTGGCCTGCACGCCGAGGAGCGTGCGGTGGTACAGGCGCTGCTTGCCGCCCCACCGGGGGTCGCACGCGCCCACATCATTACTGATTTGGGTGCGATTCGCCCGCTGGCTGCGCTGCGGGGTGACCGCACGCCGCAGTCGCTGGCCGAGCGGCTGCTGCTGATGGGGTGGTTGCTGCCCCGTCCGGCGGGGCCGCATCACCCGGCCACCTACCTGTTGGCCCCGGAGTTGCGCGAGTGGCTGCCGCGCCCGCTGGCGTTGCCGGCCACCGAACCGCCCCCGCCCTCCTCTGATCTGCCCCTGGCCCTCCGTGCGGCCACCGCCCTTATCCTGGCCGCTGCCCGTGCGCCGCTGCCGCTGCGCCAGGATGGTCGGCCGACCGCTGTGACCCTACGTCGGCTGCGCCCGCTGCTCGCCCCGGCGACTCCGAACGAGGCCGATGCCCTCGGGACGTGGCTTCTGCCGCTGCTGGCAGACCTCGATCTGCTCGCGGCACACGGGTCGGCGGCGGCACCCGGACGCGCTGCGGCGCGCTTTTTGGCCCAGAGCCACGCAGACCGTCAGGAGGCTCTGCGGGCGGCGTGGGTGCGTTCCCCTCGGCCCGAGGCGTGGCTGTGTCAGATGCACGTGTGTACACGCGGGATCACGTGGCCGGCCCTGCGTCGTCGGCTGCTGGCCTGGGCTGCGGCGCTGCCCACCGACCAGGTGGTCGCGGTGGAAACCAGCTATGAGTCGCTCTGTCGCACCCTGGGGCCACTGGCCGATAGCTACACGCATCGCCTGCGCCCGGCGGGACGGAGCCCGTGGCAGCCGCGCCGCGCCGCTGCGGTGTGGCAGATGGCCGTGGCGGGGCCGCTGGCATGGCTCGGAGTCCTGAGACACGTGAACAGAGCCGATAGCCGATACCCGATAGCCGATAGTCAGGCGTCGGCGGCTCACATGAACATCGTCGCTACCCCCTACCCGATAGCAGAGAGGGGGACTGACGATACGGCCCATCCCTGGCGGTACGGCGACCCCGGCACGCTGTACGTCCCTCACGCGGCGGGCGATGTCGATCTGCTTGATCTGCAACCCTTCGCCTTCCCGATTGCCGCCGATACCGACACGACAACCTACCGCCTGAGCCGCGCCAGCGTGGCGGCGGGGTCGCGGAGCCACTCGTCGAGTCTGGTGCGCGGTCTGCTGGAACGGCGGGCGGGGCCAGTTCCCGAGGGGTGGGCGGATCTGCTGACGCCGACGGACGGACTGTACCTACGCCAGCGTAGCGTCCTGTTGAGTGAGAGTCCCGAACTGATGGCGAATCTTGCCCGTCAGCCCGCGATACGTCGCCGGATCGAAGCCGTCATTGCTCCGGGCGTGGCCCTGGTGCGCCCCGGCGGCGAGGCGGCGCTGGAGCGAGCGCTGGAGCGGGCGGGGGTGGCGGTGGAGGAGGAGGGGGCCGGGGGCCGGGGGCCGGGGGCCGGGGGCAGGAGGCAGGAGGCAGGAGGCCGGGAGCGGGAGGCGGGAGGCAGGGCCGGGGGCAGGAGGCGGGAGGCGGGAGGCCGGGGGCCGGAGGCGGGAGAGGCCGGAGGCGGGAGGCAGGATGTGGGGGATGTGGGGAGTTCTAACAATTCGGCACCTCCGATGCCCAACAATTCGGTACCTCCACCGTCCTCCACCCCCACACCCTCCCTATCTCCCACACCCCGACAGTTCGTAGGCGACATCCGAGGGGCGCTGGATTTGATTCGCACGGCCATCCGACGACGGCGGGCGCTGCACCTGCACTACCAGACGGCGGACGGGGTGGAGAGCGAGCGCTGGGTGCGACCGCTGGAACTGGAACGGCACGGCGAAGACTGGCTGCTGCACACCTACTGCATGCAGCGTCACGACGAGCGCTGCTTCCGCGTGGATCGGATCATCCTTTTGGAACCGCAGGAGGGCAGGAGGCCGGGGGCAGGAGGCAGGAGGCAGGAAGCGGGAGCCGGGAGCCGGGAGCCGGGAGCCGGGAGCCGGGAGCCGGGAGCCGGGAGCCGGAGGACGGGGACGCGCCCGCCGCCCGCGCCGCGCACGGGCTTCTTTGCCGGACCGCCCACCCCGCCGCCGGGCAGCCCGCTGGTACGGGTGTGGCTGGAGTAGAGTACTCCCCCTGCTGAAACCAGCCTGTGGCCGTATCAGCTATCGGCTCTCGGCTATCGGCTATCGTCACACCCGCCAGTGATTCGGCTCGGTGGAGACGGGAGGCGCACTCCCTCACTCCTCGGGATCATCATCCTCAGGGATCTCAAAGTGTGTGTAGTAGATCTCCATCAGCATCTCGCCGAAGCCGCAGTCGTCGGTGCTGCGCATGATCTGCTTGCAGCGATCCTGGAACTGGTCCATGAGATCATGCGTGGACATATGTGAGATCGCGTCATCGTACATGCGCCCCATACTCGTGTAGAATGCCGTGCCCGTCTCACCGTAGGCCCGCATGTAGGCCACGATGGACTCGACATAGTGAAGCATAATCTCGATGACGCTCTCCGGGGCGGCGGCGAGCTTCGTGTAGTCCAGCACCGCACGGCGGGCGACGGCAATGCGCCCTTTGCCCGGTCTGAGACCGGGGGGAAAGAATTCTTTGGTGATGATCGCCTGGTAGCGGTCGAGCAACTCCTGGCTATAGGTCCCGTGGAGTTGCCGCATATAGAACTCCTTCACCGCCTCATAGGTCTTGTAGAGCGTGACGATCTCTTCGATCAATTCCGGCGGCGGTTTCGTACTCAGGTGCTGCCGAAGCTCACGCACGGATGGTTTCTTAGTCATGGTGGTTGTCTTTTGCTAACGAGAAAATTCTACAGTCGTTTATGATACAATAAATTCAATGTTGCGCGTTTATGAGCAACAATGGGGATGGCGCATCGTTTCTTGCCCATACAGCTATAGGAGGAGTACACAATGCCAAGCAATTTGATTAGACTCGCCGACGGAACGCTGATCGAGGTTGAGGCAAGGGAGAACGAGCCACGGCAGATTTCTTCTGATCAGGCTCGCAAGGTAGAAGAGACGCTTGACCGAGTCAAACCATTGCTGATCAACGCTTGCAAACCGCTTGTCGCTGCATGGAACGAACTGAGTCAAGACATGCATGTCGAGCAGGCTGAGGTCGAACTGGGGCTGGGATTCGAGGGTGAGGCGGGCATCCCCTACTTCGTCAAGGGAAGCGCCAACGCCAACCTGACAATCAAGCTAACGCTGAAGCCAAAACAGAGCATCTAGGCACACGCACGTTACTTACCCCCTGTACGAGAACTCTCCTATGACTCAACCCTCGATCATCCTGATTGAAAGTCGGCAGGTAGGCAACACCGCTATCGGAACAGGCTTTGTCATCCACCATACCGCTGACGATACCTACATTCTCACCTGCGCCCACGTCGTGCGCGATATGGGCGGGAAAGATCAGGTTAATGCCGCCACGTTGCCAGCGGAGGTCATCGCCATTGGCGAAGACAACGGGATTGACCTGGCCGTGCTGCGGATTGCACGGCTTACGGAGCGACCCCCGCTCAGCCTATGCGCTGGTGGCAGTTCGGGACAAGCGGTGCAGATCGAGGGCTACTACAAATATGTCTCATTCCACGCCCTGGAAGCAATCACCGGGCGTCTCACGAGATCCTTCAGGCTCTCCGATACGCGCCAGAATCGCTATGTGCCCGCGTGGTATGTCACCATTGATGACCACCAGAGGCTGCTGGGCGGCTACAGCGGATCGCCCGTATGTGACAGCGGAACCAAAGCCGTACTCGGAGTAATGATCACGAGCGACGGCGAGCAGCAGGGTCGGGCGATCTCGATCGAGGTGTTGCCGCACATTTGGCCGGAGATGCCGGCGGGGTTGCTGAGAGCTGGGCCGGTAGCGAAGCCCCTACCTGAAGACTCTAAGCCAGCAGATCCCGCACCTCTGGAGAATTCGAACAAACAAGCCGAGATAGATCATATCAAGGAGTTGATCAAAACACACACACGGCGACTCCAGTTTCTCGAACTTCATCAGGCACGCAAGGGTATCAACACTGAGCCGGATGTACTCATGGAGATCGAGGATCTCCAGGCGAAGATCGCTGAGAATGAAGCACAGATCGGAATCAGGAAGGCGCTAGAAGTCGAGATTATGGCATTTGCAACAACAACTTCGAGTGGGACAGCCGTAGAGAGCCTGGACTGGCGTCGCTACTACGATCAGGTAACGCCGGCACCAGCGCTCTGGCAGTCCACGCTCATACCTGAATTGCTTGCGATGAAACAGCGGCTGAAGCGCAAGAAAACCATGACCCTCTTGCTCGACTCAGACACGCGCTTATCTGCTGCACTTGCTTTTGGGTATGTCTTCCGCGAGACAACAAGCTTTCAGCTTCGCGTGAATCAATACGGCGACATATGGTCTACTGAGTTGAGGGAGACCATTTCTGCACCATTGACTAATCCTCAAACCGATCTTCTCGGCGGCGCGGGAAGTGATGTTACCATTGAACTTAGCAGTGCCCGCCAGCACATTCACCCCGATGTGGACAAATGGCTCAATGCACATCCCGAACTGATCGCGAGAAGGATTCGTCTGGCGGTGACCGCCGAGAAAATCAATGGCTCGGATGCAATGGCAATCGCCCGCGCCATCTTCCAGATGATGCACGATGAGCGGCGGCGCGATAATCCCCCTCCCACCATCCACTTCTTTGCAGCCCTACCCAAAGGGCTGGCGGTCTTCATCGGCTGGCACCTGCACACCTGTGGACCAGTGCAGTTCTATGAAAAGGTAGGAGACAGCTATCAGCCCTCCTGCCTGTTAGATGATCGCTGGTAGCAGGTTGCGGCGTGATTGCGTCAGCAGGATCATATATCCAGCAGCTTCAGCTCCTCGGTAGCACCCGCCTAAGCCTCGGTGATCGATTGGCGCAGGTGCGCGGCGTTGGCGGGACTGGCGAGCAGATAGCGGGTCTCCTGCCAGGCGGTATAGTCGTCAAGCGGCACAACGACGACTTGCTGGCCGTTTTCCAGCACCACAATCGTCGGCTCGGCATCCTCCAGCACTTGCGTCAGCAGGCGCTCCAGATGCAGCTTGGCTTCCTTCAACGTGACTGCGTGCATAGTCTCTCCTTAATCATTGCTTATGGCATTATAGCAAGCATCGGAGCAGACGACCCATCGCCGGCGGCGGCGACCGGGTATGGCAACTGAGCGGCTGTTTGGGAAGGGGGAATTACACCTACTTTTCCTTCTTTGCCGCCTTCATTAACACCAGTAACTGTTTCGGATACGAGTCGTCGATCTCAATAATCACCCCGCCAAAGCCGCCGCTGGTGATCTGATCCTCGACAATCAACACCAATTCCTTGCCTGCTGGGGCACTGATCTGATTGGCGTTGGGCGTGATACGTACGCCCTTGATGCTTCGGCCTTTGAAGGCGAATCGTTCAACCTGCTTCGCCCGCTGGCCGGTAATGCGCGTATTCGGTGGCAGCATATCCGGCGTGGGGGCAGCAGGGGATGTCACGCTGGTAGACGCAAGCGCTGCTGGTTGAGTCTGAGTAGCTTGTGACGACTCGGGCCGTAGCTCTGGCGGCATCGCACGCCGCTCGGCCACCTTCTCCTCACCGGCCCACGGCACGGCGCGGTAGTAGCGCAGCAGGCGCAGGCTCCATGCGAAGGTGGACAGCAACTGCGGGTAGTCGCCCTGGAGCGGGCGCAGGTGGCGCTGGCAGATCGCCAGCAGGTCGCGGTAGTAGCCCAGCGTGCGCCCCGAGCGGATCACAGCCTGTCCGTTATTAACCACCGACTGCAAATACTCAAACAGCGCCCGAGACTGACCTTTACTGCGCAGGTAGGCCAGGGCCTTCTGGGCCTCATTCGGATCTACCTGTGCGCCCGCTAGGTCGGCGGCGAGGGCTTCGGAGATTTCTAAGCTAGCTATTGCTTGGGGTGTCAAGTCTTTCAATATAGTCACGATACCTCCCGATATCTGATTCTATCACAGAGAATATGAAACTATCTGTGGTTGTTTTTTCAATCCTTAACCATAACTCTTTAATTTTACTCTTGAGCCTTCTTTTTCTTCCGGTATTATTGCTAAGTACTTTTTCTTCGAAAGCACTTCGTTCTTCATAATAATCACGAAGAGCGTTGGCTTCTGTGATATCTTCCTCTATAGTTCTTAATTCTTTCACCAATTCCTCTCTTTTCTGCTTTAATTCGTTAATTTCTTTTTGTGCTTGAAAAGAAATATCTCTATCTTGTCGAATTTGTTGGCGGAATACGTCATCATCTATCGTTGTTTTTATTGCATTGAAAGGCTCTGATTTATGAAGATATTCTATTCTTTTATTGATGTCAAGAATGTTTTTCTCAACACTCCTTCTCTCTTGGTGAAAATCGTTTATCTTATCTATTTGTGCGATCCTATTGTCCTTTGACTTTAGGATAAAGAAAGAAATGTCCTTGACCAATCTATCTTCGTCTGGTAGCACAAATGATATATCCCGAATAAACAATTCAGAAACACCTTTCCAGAGCAAGTTTAACCCTTCTACTGAGACTGCATTTCCAGCCTTTGATCCTCGGCTGTGTACAATAACTGCGATGGCGCAATTTGTTTCTTTGTGAACAACAGGAGATCCACTATAGCCTCCATCGAGGCCATCTTCAGTATTTAATTCCCACATTCTTATTCTTTGATTATCGCATTCAATCTCACGTTCTCGGGTTAGCTTGCCATCAAGTGTATCAAAAACTGTCATATCCACAAGCCTGGAAAAACCTTCTATTCGCACTTCACATTCAAGAAATACTTCTGTTTGTAAAGAAATAGCTGGTTTCTCTAATGGTGGTGTAGTACTTAAAATGGCCAAGTCAAGCCCTGGTAGTAGCCCATTTACGACTTCCGCTTTTTGACCTGCAACCTTTACGTAATCAATTCCTCCTAGATTATTGATAACATGAGCGCAAGTTGCTATGTAAGTTATTTTTTGTTTTGTGGCGATAATAAATCCGGTTCCAAATCCATTTTCGTCATCCTTAATACTAGTTATTATTACACTAGAATCTGGTCTTCTAGCCATAATAATTCCTGTAATATTTTGTGTTGACAGGCGAATCCTCGAAGATAGTTGACAGCATTAGTAATTCCTGTCCGGACAGTTCCGATCTTCCCTCGGCCAGCGCAGGATCTCGGCCAGCCGACCGAGTTGCTCATTCAGAATCAGCCGCTCATTCCTGGCGGCGGCGATCAAGGGCGCGACATCAAGTGGCTGCGGCGCAGAGTCAAACTCGACGTAGGCTGCCGCGCCGCTGAAGCCGCCCAGGTTCAGGTTGGTAACTTCAATCGTGCCCAGACAAACCGGCTTGCCGCCGCCCAGCTTGGGGTAGAAGCGCGGATGGCTCGATGTCTCGCTCAGCCCTAGCGCGATTAGCACCAGCCCCAATTCGGCGGCGCTCAGGTTCTCAAACTCCATGCGCAGATCAAAGGCGCTCCCAATTGGGCACGCCTCCAGCGGCAGGTCGCCCTTGGCTAGTGTGCCGTGCATGTAGAACTTGCGCCCGTAGGGTCTCCGCCCATCGAAGTAGGTGTCGGTCGACTCGGAGCGCGGGCGGAAGAGTTGCGGCGAGGGGATAATCACGGAAGTTGCCGTAGCGAGCAGCAGGGCATCGCTAAAACGTACCATGCCCTGGTAGCCGAGCGCGCCGAAGATGCGCTGGGCCACATCGAGTTTCTCCGGCGAGCGGCCGGGCAGGTAGTCGCGCTCGATCTCACGCGCCCGCGTCACCTGTACGCTGGAGCGTGAGATCGCCTCGGCGATGCTGCGAATACACCCCTTGAGCGAGGTCGCCGGGATGCCTAGCCGGCCCTGGGTGCGGAAATGGGCCTTGGCCATGGGATACTTGCGGTCGCCGCTCTGCTCAAGCAACCCCGAAGCCACGTGTACCGGCGAGCGGGCGATGATCTGTCCGGTTAGGGTACCGCTGTAGCGCTCGGCCTGGTAGCGGTGGTGGCCAGCCGGCGCGTCGAGCGGGATGCGCCCGTCGGGCAGCGGTACAAACTCGTAGGGCTTGGGCAGCGGTGGCGGCTGCGATCCGCGATCACGGTAGCTCATAATCAGCCTTCCTTCTCAGTGTGATAGCGGACATAGCGTGCGAACTGTGCCGCACCATTGGCCGTGCGATATTCGTTGTAGTCTAGGCGGCAGCGCAGTTTCTGTGCTTTTAGTTCCGGTGGCGTATCGAGCAGCAGTGCAGTGAGACCGGCCATTGTCACCACTTCAGGAAAGATAGCAATCGGGGTCAGCCCGAACTGTGGGGCCGGGTCTGCCGGGCTCTCGCTGAGCACGAGCAGATCGTAGTTGCCGTCATCGCGCCGCTTCCAGCGCACCTCGGCTTTTTCGGCAAAGGCGTGGCCGAAATCCCCGCTGATCTCGACGGCGCTAGAGGGAACCTCAGTGATTGGGCGTAGATTCTCGCGCTTGTCCGGGATGTTTGTCCGCACATCCCAGAGCAGCGCACCCCCAAAGTTCCAGCATTTTATGGGGAATACGTCGGTGATCAAACGCTTAAGCGTGCTCGCATCGGCGTGCGACAGACGCCAGAGATAGCCGTTATTCATAGCAGCCCCAGCTCCTGTTTCCAGGCCGGCATACAGGCGCGCCAGATCGCCTTCACCTGTTCATCGCCAGCAGCCCGTAGGCGTACTCCCAGAAACTCGTCGTTGACATAGGCCAGATCCGGTGGCAACGGCGCACTATCAGCCTGGGGCAGATGATATTCGCGGTAGGTAGCCTGGTCACACAACGCGCCCAGGCCCACGATATGGGTGAGCGGTGCCACCGTGCGCCCGCTTAGCAAGGCAAGCGAGTCGCTCTTGCACTCACAGGTTGGGTAGTAAATTTCCAAACTGTCGAAGCTCACGCTCACCCGCCCAAGCCCGCGTGACTTGCCAAAGCCAATGCCGATCCGCCCATCCGCCAGATCGCGCAGGGCCAGGCCGAGCAGCCCGAGCTGGGCCAATGTCAGGTTTTTGAAGGTAATGCGGGTCGGGAAGGTGCCCTTAACGGCTGTCTCATAGTTGAACGGTCCCACCGCCACCGAGCCGTAGATCCGGTCAATCGCCACCCCGTTGCGCTCCTCAAGTATCACATCCTTGCCGTAGGCGTCGGCGAAGCGCACCCGTCCGGCTAGGCTGGTGTGGCCAAAGATCTGGCTAACGAATGAGGAGCGGCGGTAGATCACCGCCGTGCGCTCGGGGTGCTTCTGCAAGCTCTCGCGCAGCGACTCGATATAGCCGCCCGAACTGTACTCCATATCGCTGAGTCCGCGATACTCTTTGCTCCTGCCCAGCGGGTTATCGGCCAGCGGGATACACGGCTCATCGGCGGCAAGCTCTCTGCGGGCCTGCTGGCGGCGCTGCTGCTGCGCCTCGCTATCGAGCGAGCGGCAGATCCGCTCGGCCTGGGCGCGAATCACGCCCTTCAGCGACGAGCCAGGAATAAAAACCTGATCGTTGACCGAGCGCACGAACTCCATATCGGGTAGGGTCGGGTCGGCCCCACCGCTCTCGCCCGCCTTGATCAGGATCGGGCCGTTGGGTTGGAGGCTCAGTTCGATCTGCCCTTCCAGAAAGGTGGCTTTATGCATCGCTTGTCTCCTGCTGCGCCAGCGTGATCAGTTGATTACGGAAGGCAGTGATCCAGGCTACTCTATCGGGCGGGTTGATGTCGGGCAGGATACCTAGCGATGCCAGAGTCTCTGGGTCGCAGATCATGCGGAGCGCCGAGTCGACATCGCCTGGCCGTACCACACGGTAGTCGTAGGTGACATCTGTCAGCATGACATAGCCCAGGCCGCGTGAACGGAATCCGCCGATCTGGACGCCGTCGCCCTGCCAGCCACCGAGTACCAGCAGCACCATCCCAAGCTGCCAGTCAGCGGCATGCTCCAGTGTCAGCACGAAGTCAAACCGCGTCCCCGCCGGCACCACCTCGTAGTCATAGAGCAGACTGCCCTCGACCGTCTCGGTGTCGCGGTTAATCGCCACCCCATTACGCACCTCGAAAGTCTCAAACCAGAAGTCCTTGTTGACCTGTGCGTCTTTGAAGAAGATCCGCCCGGCTAGATCCGGCGATCCGAAGGTCAGGTCAATCAGCGATGAGCAGCGGTAGATAACCTGACTCATCTGGGCATCTGTGATGCCACGATTCGACGGTTCTTGCTTGAATTTACCGATAGCCCGCGTGCGATCTTCGATTTGCTGAAAATCAAGCACCGCCTTATGCGCCGACATCTGACGGATCGCTTCGTCTATCGACTCCTTGTCATTATCGGATCGTTGGATCGTCTCAGTCAGATCATCGAGTTGCGTAAAGGTAACGTCTGGCGGAGTAGAGATAACTGTTCTGATCAGCGCCTCAAGTCGGGCGCGAAAGGTACCCTTAAGCGACGCGCCGGGGATAAAAGGGCGGTTGCGGGAGTCGCGCAGCACCGGCAGATCGTTGCCGACTACATCACTGGCCCGCCCAGCGCCAATACGGAGGGCTGTCTGCGCCACCAGCGTACCGCTGACCCGCAGGCGATTGTGCAGGGTGTCGAAGGCTGCGTGGGTATAGAGTGCGTCAGGCGTTGGAGGCATTGATCAACTCCTTCAGCATTGCGAAATCCGGCGTGTCAACCCGCCGTGCGGCGTAGAAGGCTCGGTTGAGGTAACCCAGGTAGAGCTGCATCAGGCGTACGCTGGCACGATCACGAATCCCTTCCGCCTGTTCGGGATGGCGTTTCGCTACCTCCTTAATCACAGCATCCATCCAACCCTGGAGCGGCTTGCGTAGATCTTCGATCACACGGTGTCCAAAGCTGTCACGCTCAAGCCCCCAGGCTCGGCTGTTGCGTGCGATCTGGTAGCGGATGAAGTTGATCACGACCTCGACCGAGCGCGACTCAACTGCGACACTGAGCAGGTTGCGCAGTTGGCTCACCTCCATATCGCGGTTGCCCGCCAGCAGCAAGACGGCCTCGCTTGCCCGGCGTACAATGGCGTTTAGCTGACGTACAATCGCTTGCTCAAGCAGCAGATCGATCTGGAGCTGTAGGGCGTCCTGATCATTCATTTTAATCCCTCTTCCTTCCCACCGGACGGTTCCTGTAGATGAAATGCATCGCAGATCCGCACCTGCCCAAAGCCTTCTTGTCGCCGCATACCAATTCCCGAAAGCTGGAGGTTCTCTAGCTGAATGCCATCGGCTTCGGTAAGCGGCTGCGCGGCCTCAAAGACATAGAGGCTGCCCATACCAACTGCCAGATTAGTTTCCTTGGGCTGCTGCCAGAGCGTTGCCCAACCGCCGATGGTGAGTGTACGGGTGAACGCACGCCGCAGCGTTGCTTTGATCCCGGTCAGTTCCTCCAACATTCCCGCCGATAATTCCTGGGTCGGAAGCCAGCCCTGCTCAAGCAGGATCGTGTCGGAGAGCAGGTTGATCGTGAAGATACTTCGCGTTGGGATAGCCCATGCGTTACCGCCCCACTCCTGATAGAGCGTGGATTGTTGCTGGAAACGGTTTGTCATCTGCTCGACGCGCTCCAGGACAGGTGCCTCTGTAGCTGCGTGCGCGTCTAAATAGGGTTCGACCTCTACTGCCCCTAGGCCGGTACTCTGCCGTCCTCCTAAATAGCGGATGTGCGGGAGCAGATCTCGTATAACGCTCATATCGGCAGTATCAAGCGAAATACTGCCGAGGAAGCAACTGGGCACTGCCTGTTTAGTCTTGGAATTATAGGTAGCCTCGGTCAATACGATTGGGGAGTAGAGCCGCTGATCTTCAGCAGTGCTGCGCTGGCG
>CAIXLU010000104.1 GCA_903920315.1 uncultured Oscillochloris sp. | reverse complement strand
TCGGGGAATTTCCTCTATGTTGCGCTGAAAGAACTGCTAGATTTGGAGAAACAGGTGATCAACCGTGGTGTTGATCTGGGACTCACCCGTATGATGCCCATTGTCGGCCCGGAGCAATTGCTCGGTATTGAGGTCAATGAACTGGCTCACGAACTGGCTCAGGTGACGGTGTGGATCGGCTACATCCAGTGGCTGAGGGATAACGGTTTTGGTGAGCCATCCCAGCCCATCCTCCAGTCGCTCAAGACGATTCTGCATATGGACGCGATCCTCGCGTTCGATGCCGAGGGTACGCCAGTTGAACCAGCCTGGCCCGAGGCTGATGTGATTGTGGGCAACCCGCCGTTTTTGGGTGGTCAGAAGATGCGCGCTGAACTAGGCGCTACCTATGCAAATGCGCTTCGTGCGTTGTATAAGGGTCGCGTTCCCGGCGGTGCTGACCTCGTGACCTACTGGTTTGAGCGGGCGCGGGTGCTGATTGAGCAGGGTAGTGTGAAGCGGGCCGGGCTACTGGCGACTCAATCAATTCGTGCCGGAGCCAACCGTAAGGTGCTGGAGCAGATCAAAGCCAGCGGCGACATCTTTATGGGCTGGGCGGATCGTGCATGGGTACTTGACGGTGCAGCAGTGCGCGTCTCGATGGTTGGCTTTGATAGCGGTGCCGATCAAGAGCGACATCTTGATGATCATCGTGTACAAACCATCAACTCTGACCTCACAACAGCGATTGATCTTACGACGGCAAAACCGCTGGTTGAGAATTTCAATTTGTGCTTTCGCTGCGACGAAAAAGGCGGAGCCTTCGACCTGACCGCTGAACAGGTTACACCGATGCTCAATGCGCCACTCAACCCGAATGGGCGAAGTAATCTTGATGTGCTGCGACCATACATCAATGCCTACGATGTGACGCATTACGCACGTGGCATGTGGATTATTGACTTTGGTATTGATATGTCAATTGATGAGGCGGCGCTTTACGAACTTCCATTTGAACACGTTCAGCGTGAAGTCAAACCAGAGCGTATCACTTCACGCAATGAACGTGAGCGAACGAACTGGTGGATACATCGACGGCCAGCACCTGATATGCGAACCGCAGTGGCAACGCTCTCACGATTCATTGCAACTCCACGAGTAGCAAAGCACCGGCTCTTTGTCTTTATGCCTTCCGATGTACTCCCTGATAGCAGGCTTGCCATATTTGCCCGCGCTGACGATTACTTCTTTGGCCTGCTGCATTCGCGGCCCCACGAAGTTTGGTCTCTCGCTACTTCTTCGCGTCACGGGGATGGGGGAGAAGGAGGGAGACCCACTTACAACAACACCACCTGTTTCGAGACCTACCCCTTCCCGTGGGCACCCGGCCAGGAGTCGGGAGAGAATCCCCAGGTTCAGGCAATCGCAGCGGCGGCGCAGAGGCTAGTAGAGCTTCGCACCAAATGGATCAACCCTGAGGGCGCTGACGAGACTGAATTAAAAAAACGCACCCTCACCAACCTCTACAACCAGCGCCCGCCTTGGCTGGCCGAGGCCCATCGTCAGCTCGATATGGCGGTCTTCGCGGCCTACGGCTGGCCCGACACCATTGGCGACGACGAAATCCTGGCCCGGTTGCTGGCGCTGAACTTGGAGCGGGCAGCAGCGGTCATATAGCATACTGCGCCACCAGAGCCTTAACCTGATCAAACTGCTTCGTATCGGCAAAGCCCTGGCGCGGGATGACGATGGCCCGCGAATCATCAACAAGAATAAAAATGTGCGCGTTCGTCATCGCCGTCT
>CAIXLU010000103.1 GCA_903920315.1 uncultured Oscillochloris sp. | reverse complement strand
AGTACACCTGTAGTAAGAAACAGCGCACACCGGAAAGGAAACCCTGATTGTCTACGGACTGCTCGCACTCGTCGGCCTCGCCATGCTGCGGGCGCTGCTGCCCACGCGGTCGGTGCCGCCGCAGATTATCTACGTGGTGACTAGCCGACACAGGAACAGGGCGGCATGGGGTGTGTGCTGCCGGTCATCGTGGTGGTTGTGATCGTCGTGGCGCTGCGGATGTTGGCATTGGGATAACGAATGGGGAACGAATGAACGTATGAGGGGGGACGCGGAGCTCTTGCTCTGGTGATTGCGTTTGCTGATCGCGATGCCGGTGATGTAGCCGCATAGGGGTCTTGTGTCCGCCACGTGGTGTCTGCTACCACAGATCACCTATTACGCCGACCGCACCTGCGAAGCCAGTAAGTGGCACGGGCTGCCTGCTACTGCTCATGGTTGTAGGCGTCGCCTAATCATCATCCCTCGAACACTTGCGCGTCCCGCGCATCTCACGTATAATGTCCTAGGTAGGACACAGAGAGGGGAGGGATGTAACGTGCTGACAACCCGCAAGGCCGCAGATCGGCTCGGGGTGACGCCGCGACAGGTGCGGCGCTACGTGGCCGAAGGACTGCTAGACGCGCAACCCCTCGGGGACTACTCAACGGCACCGCTGGCGATCACCGAGGAGAGCGTGACGCGGCTGGCGCAGGTGCGGGCGGACAATCCACCTCGGCGGCGGCGTACGATAGAAAAGAGGAATACTCCATGACCGTGCTGGCGGTAGCGATGCAGAAGGGCGGAGTTGGCAAGACAACAACGACGCTGTCGGTAGGGGTGGAACTGGCCCAGCTCGGGGCACGGGTGCTGCTCATTGATATTGACCCACAGAGCAACTTGACCCAGGCGCTCGGCCATGACCCCACCGCCATTGAGAATTCGGTCTATGAGGTATTGCTGAACCCGACCCACGGATCCGGATTCGCGACGATTACCACCGACTATGGCGTTGACCTGGTGCCGGCGACGCTGGCACTGGCGGGGGCAGAGCTAACATTGGCGGGGCGGTTTGGGCGCGAGTTGCTGCTGCGGACGGCGCTACAGGATGCACGCCGGACGTACGATTATATCCTGATCGACTCGCCGCCCTCGCTGGGTGTGTTCACGGTGAACGCGCTGACGGCTGCCGACTCGGTGCTGGTTCCGCTCCAGGCCCACGTCTTCGCGCTGAAGGCCATGCCACAATTAGAGGAAACGATCCAGATTGTGCGGCAACTCAACCCGTCACTGCGGATCGGCGGGGTCGCGGTGACAATGGTTGACCGGCGCACCAGCGTCAACGCCGTCGTCGAGGACACGATCCGTCGGCAGTATGGTGACGTGGTGTTTAAGACGGTGATTCCCTTCAACGTAAAGCTGGTGGAGTCGCCTGCGGCAGGGCAGCCTATCAGCGTCTACGCGGCTGACAGCAGTGGGGCGCGAGCCTACCGCGACCTAGCCCAGGAGGTGGCAGCGCGGTATGGCAAGTAGCAAACAGAAACTCCAGGGTTTAATCGGTACCCATCCCCCGATCCAGAAGGGTGAACCCTACCGTGTATCAGGCGGCGCTAATGGCACACCCACTCCCGTCGAAACGACAACTATCCAGCGGGGCGTCGCGTTCACCGTCTCAACCACCGACGACGCAGAGGGGCCGATGCCCGAGGCGGTGCTAGCGCTGCGGGTAGAGCTACGCGAGATCGCCCGCAGCTACATCGGAGCGCGGCGGCGCAGCGGCAGGGCGCTGCTAGAGGCTGCACGCTGGTTGAGCGAGGCGCGGGCGGCGGCGGCGCATGGGGAGTGGGATAACTTCCTGGCGGCGACAGAGACCACGGCGGACACCTCGGAGCGGCTGCTACGCATCTATGAGCGTTCGATGCAGCACCCGGCCTTCGCCGCCGCCGTGGCTGACGGGCGACTCAACCAATCGGCGGCAGAGCGTCTAGCGCGCGAGTCAACGCCGACAGAGGTCATTGATGTGGTACTGACAGCCGATAAGGCACCGACGGTGGCGGAGGTGGACCGAGCGATCAGGGCGGCAAAGCAGGGGACATCTGATTTGCTAGACAGGGGTGGCGAGGGTCAAATTCCGCAAATTGCGGAATTTACCGTTCAACCTAGCTCAAAGAGTCCTATGATTGAACTCCTTCGTGAAGTCGCTGCTACTCTAGGCGAACTTGCGGCCAGCGCAGACGCTGTTCCGCATGATGCGGAGTCGTCGCAACTGATGCGCACTATCGAGCAATCGCTGTCCATTATTCGTAGATCTGTCCGCAGACGGGACAAAGCAACCGGCGAATAACGATGCATCAAAGAACCATCACCACAAATCAGCGCGGGGCGGCGAAGCCAGAGGTGCCGTTGGTCAATACCTTCGCCAATTATCCAGTTCCTGGCTCAGCCAGGAGCGGGTGGATACGCCCAAGCCCGGTGACGACGGCCAAGAGCCGCTGCAATAAACCCGGCTCTGGCTTTTCCGGAAGGAGTTTTATCACTTTCTCGGCATAGGCACGCCCACGGTAGTCGGCTTTGAGATCCAGGACGCTGGCGTCCGGGTCGCTCCGACGGCGATCTCGCACCAGGCGACGACTCAGATTGACCATGAAGAAGGCCAGGTTCATCGCATTCGTGACAGCCGTCTCGGTGACGACCATGAAATCCTCCAAGCCCCCGTATTGCTTGGCATCACGAAAGACAAACTCGATGTGGAACCGCAACTGGTAATCATCGCGCAGGACATCCCAGGCCAGGGTACGGTCGCTGCTGAAGAGGTAGACGTGCGCCTGCTTGCCCGTGAGCTGATGGCGCTTGACGATCACGACCACATTCAGCGGTTGGTCACAGGTCTCGTGCCGCGCCTCAATCTGATAGATGTGGGTCTCCATGTGGTCTTCCACCGTGGTCTGTTTCAGGAAACGCTCCGGGATGGCGGTCGGGTCGATCCGCTCACCATAGATCCGACGCGGGCCACGTCCGGCGTAGGGGCCGTCATACGGATAGTACAACGCCGAGTCGCTGCGCAGCTTGGAGATCAAATGCACGCCGAGCCGACGGGCCATCAGCACGGCATTGTGGTTGCAGAAATGCCCATCCCGCACCAGATAGGTCAGCGCGAGCGATGCCCCGATGCGGGTCAGGAGGCCCTGGATCATCGCACTGATGCGCGTGTGTTCCGCATTCAGCGGCGCATCGGCCTTGGCGTGGGTGCTGCTCCCTTTCGGGCGTCCCGGTTTCCGCTTCGCCACGGGCAGGGGTGCGGGCGGCGAGCTGGCTGGCTCGCGCAGCACCTGCTCGATCTGCACCGGGAACGCCTGCCGTTCGGTGCGACTGACCAGGGCGAGCGCGAAGAGCGAGACCCCCGGCACGGGTTTTCCAAAGATACGGGAAAAGAATCGCTCCACGCCGTACGTCTCCTTCCCCGCTTTGGTCACCACACATTCATCGCCAACCAGCAGCATGTCATCGCCGGGGGTGAGCACCTGGGTGCGCAGGAAGATCCAGAGGATCGCCGCCCAGGGCAGGGTCGTATGAAAGAAACGCGGGATGGTGCGATAGCTGCCACCGGTTCCTGTCCCGCGCGAGAGCCCCAGCATCGTTACCCGCCCCGTGATCGCCAGCATCGCCAGGGCAATCCGGCTCAACTGCCGAATCGTGGTCATCTTGAGTGTACCGGACAGGCAGCAGAGCAATGGTAGAATAGCGTCCATGGCTTGTGTGGTTTCTCCGTGGTGTGCGTTTCAACACCCCAACGGTACCACAGAAGCCATTTCCGTTCACAGTCAGTTTTGGCGAAGGTATTGACCTATATGTCATAGAAAATAACAACGAAGGGTACACCGTCTGAAAAGCAGACGGTGTACCCTTACACTGACTACACCGCTGTCTGCTTGATCTCAAGCTAACGAACTGAGCTGTTATCGAATTAGCGGTCAGTCGGCTCCGGCGACGATATGGGACGACGAACCTTTGTCCGTGACTCTAGCCACCGATCAATCTCAGATTGCCGAAAGAAAAAACCACGCGGTAAATCAAGGTATGTGATTTCACCGCGTACGCAGATCGCGGATAGCGTTCTCCTGCTAATCTTCATCGCTGCGGCTGCCTGCGTACTATTGAGTAGTTCGTCACTATCCATCACATACTGCCCTACTATTCGTTCGTTACCACATTCCATCCCATGATCCGCGATGACGTGGCTCCAAGTCACAGAGAGAACCCTGTCCATGTTCCCAATGACCAAGCAATCACGACATTTTCCCCTTGTTCAATGCACCGCAGTGCATCGCCACGACGAGAGATTTCCCCGGCAGTATACCATGCACCATAGAACAGCCATGTTTATAATTTTTCTGCGCAGATAGATACACAAGTATGCTATAATCCCTCACGTACACTTTAAGATCACAAGAAGCCCCATCCGTCGCCATCCCCTCCAAGGTAAAGCGATGAACAGAGCCTCTTGAGATTACGCAGTAACAGGACTCGCCTAAAAGCGACCTAATACCACCGGATCCTAACAGATACATGACGTTGCTGTCAAGTACGGCGATCTTGTCCTACACCCTCCGGGTATGGACGCAGGAGTTATCCATGACTATCTCACCATCGCTCGCAGGTCTTCCCGTTCTCACCCCCACCACCGGGGACGAACTGGCCGTCCACGCCCTCGTCCACGCCGTGATGCCCTCCGAACAGCGAGCGACCCGCCGCACGACCACACCGTCAGCGTCGAAGATCTCCGCACCCCAAACACACGAAGAACATGCACATGGGCCATCGTGCGGCGAACAACCATCGGCCAGACCGTCGCCGGATACCGCAACGACGACAGCGACGATAGCGAGGGGGCCACCCCTACACAATGACGGAAATGACAAAGCCCCGGGTATAAACCAGAGCTTCGTACGTGTCTATCAGTTTTCGATGTCCGAGACTCGCGAGAATCGAGTTGTTCGGAGAGGAGTACCACTGTGTCTGATTATAGCATACCTGTCCCGCCACACAATACGTCACGCCACGGAACACCCTTAGAGATCAAAGAGAAGAACGGAAAGCTCCAGGTCAACATCCCGGGGCGGTGGACGGCGGCCCCCGACCTGCTGATAAACGACGAGATCGTGAGTCGCTCCGCCCGCCTGCTCGGCTGCGCCCTCCTCCGTCTCGCCAAGAACACCGGAAAGGTGAACACAACCCAGGAGAGGCTCCGCACGGAGATGGTCGGACCCACCTGGGTCTACGACGCGGAGACGGGCATCCGGTGCCGCTCATCCCGAACCCCTTCCCTCACTAGCATCCAGCGCTGGATAAAGGAACTCGAAGACGCCGGCTGGCTCACGTGGCGGCGCACGCTCTTCGGCACCGAATTCACCCTGCGTCACCCCGTGATGGAGGAGACCGATCCCCTTCACGAGGCCGAATTCCATGCGCCCCAGGGGGGAGAGACACCCGACCTTCTGCCCCCCATGACCGCTCCGCAGGCGCCGTATCGGTCAATTGACACCGCATCCGATAAGAAAGAGTCGAAGACATCACCCCAGACGCGAGGAGGGACGACCCGCCGCGTCACGGCGACGGCCAATGACCTGCCACCCACGCCGACAGAGCGATACCTCATCCACGATGCCGGTTTTTCCGCAACCGCCGCCGCCGAGTTCCGCGATGTTCCGCTCTGCGATGCGCGCGATGACCTGGAGCGGCGGTTGCGTGGAACCGACCCCCAGGATCGCAACAAGATCATCGCGGGCATCATCACAACGTGGCGGCGCATTCTGCCGACTCGCACTGTGGAGCAGCGAATTGCCGCTCGTGTCTATGACGACCCCGAGGTCATCGCCTACCTGGAGAGCCGCGATGCGGAGTATGTCGCCCAGAACGACGATCAGCAGGATGACGACGAGGAATTGATTACCGACATCGGCCCGAACGATGAAGATGAGGAAGAGATCGTCGAGAGTGAGGAGGAGATCGTCGAGGGTGAGGAGGAGATCGTCGCTCTCGCTGCTCCGGTTGCGGTCAACGCCGCCCCGGT
>CAIXLU010000102.1 GCA_903920315.1 uncultured Oscillochloris sp. | reverse complement strand
GGGTGTACGCACGCATACGACATCGTCTCCATCTGACGAGAACTCGAAGCTGGCACCCAGGCCGAGGCCACCTGGTATGGATGCGTGCGATGATGGGATACCAACAGAACTAATACGGTTCTACAACAATATCATACTATTTGTCGTACGCAAGCCTGAAAACGATGAGTAATAGTACTTTGGCACATGTACCGTACCCTGTTGCGGCAAATCTGCAATCTAAAATCTGCAATCTGAAACGTGCCTTATGAGTCGGGTACACGATCTCAGCGAGCTAGGCGTGAGCCGGGGGCAAGGTCGAAGTGAAAGTGTTCATCGGGGTGGATATCCCATCCCTGCCGGTGGTAACTGTTGGTCGCTGGATCAACCTGATAGGCACCGTCAAATATGCCGTTTGCTATGGCCAGCAGGGCGTCGGCCAGCATGTCAACCTCGGAGGTTGTGTTATAGATGCCAAATGAGGCTCGCACCAGTCCGGCTGTGCCATGAGTACAGCCGACATGTGGGGTATTGAGCAGGCGGCGGAGGTAAGGCTGGGCGCAGAAGCTGCCGCTGCGCACCGCGATGCCGTACTCGCAGCTAAGGATGGCCGCCACAAGATGCGGGGAGTGGGTGCTGAGGCTAAAGGGTAGCACGCCCAGGCGCGTATGGGCCAACTCGGGGCGGTCATCACCGTAGAGGCGCAGACCAGGGACGGCGCACAGCCGATTGATGGCGTAAGCCGTGATCTCGGCTTCGTGGGCGGCAATGGCAGGCATGCCAATCTCATCAATGACCGCAAGGGCAGCGGCTAGGGCCACAGCCCCAACCACATTGGGCGTGCCGGCCTCATCGCGAGCCGGACCGTCGGCCCAATCAACAATCCGTGGCGTGACCCGGCGCACACTCCCGCCGCCGACGAGCATCGGCGCACCGAGAGCAAATATGTCTGCCCGGCCAATCAGGGCACCGCTGCCGTAGGGTGCGTAGAGCTTGTGCCCTGAGATCGCCACATAATCGAGGTGCGCCGGGTCGTCTAGGTCTCCCATGTCAATTGTGCGGTGCGCGGCGAGCTGTGCGGCGTCCACCGCAATCTCGGCCCCGGCAGCGTGGACCAACTCGGCCAGATGATGGATGTTCGGAATGTAGCCGGTGACGTTGCTTCCGCCGCTGACGGCCACCACACGTACGCGCCCAGCGTGCTGGCGCAGCAGCATGGACAGGTGATCCTCGTCTAGCGTACCCGAGGCATGGGCGCACGCGTAGAATACGGGCGCAACCCCACGCCAGGGTAAGTCGTTGGAATGGTGTTCAATCTCGGTGCTGATGACGACCTGGCCGGGTCGCAGGTTGATCCGCCGCGCCAAGAGGTTTAGCGCCTCGGTCGTGTTGCGGGTGAAGATCACCTGGTGCTGGCCGGGGCGAGCACCCACAAAGCGACCCACAATCGCACGAGCATCCTCGTAGGCGGCGGTAGACACCTGCGATTTCAGGCCCGCGCCGCGATGGATGCTGCTGTACCAACTAAGAAAGTGATCCACAACCACCTGAGCCGGGCGCAGGGCCGGTGTGCTGGCGGCGTTATCGAGATTCACGGCCCGCCCACTACCGATGCTATGGCAGGTGATCGGTGTATCAATCCCGATAATGTGCTGGCGGACATCAGACAGGGGGTAGCGCGTAGTCTGCATGACGGGCACTCTTTCTATGGTACTTGACAGTTTGCAAAGATAGTGTATAATAGACATTAATCAAGGGCACACCGCCCTTCTTCTTTCGACTATAATATAGTGTCTAACCGACACTTATCACGAAAGGCTGAATACGATGGAACTGCTCATCATCATCGTCATCGCCGTCCTCTTCGGCACTGTGGCCCTGAGCAGCGCTGCCCACAGCACGCCCCAGCCACCGCAGGTTGTCTACATCCGCGTTGAGCAACTCGACGCCTTGCGCTCCCCACATGGCGAAGGCGGTGCGGCCATCATCCTGCTCTGCATTGTGGTCGTTGCGGCAATCTACCTGCTCTAGCAAAGAAGGTACTGATCCCTTGTTGTTGAAAACCAATACTTGACAAATTGCGTTATTATATCTATACTTTTCTTAGCATTTATCAGCCCCGTCGGCTGCGCGTGAGGCGTTCGCACTTTCGCGCTCATCATGCGTTCAATTTCGACTTCTTGAGTGCAACTGAAGACCTGCTCTGAGGGCGTAGCTCCTCCTCTTTGGGGAGGGGCCGTCTTGTGTCTCTTACAGTTAAGCTAGGAGCACAGAACCGATGCTCAAGCGAACGAAAACACTCTGGGGAGTATCCGATTCGCCGGATCTGGATCGTGAGTCGGATATCGAGCGGCTGGTTGAAAGTGATGAGAGTACCAGCGACACGATTGAGAATACGCGGTATGCCGAGCCCACACCGGATGCTGTGCAGCACTATCTTCAGGAGATTGGGAGAGTCTCCCTGCTCACCGCGAGCGAGGAGGTTCGTCTATCTGAGCGGATTGAGTGTGGCGATGCCGCTGAAGAACGGCTGCTGTCATCTGAAGTATTGAATGTGTCGCTGCGCCGGACCCTTGAACGCGATGTGGATAGTGGCAATGATGCGCGTCGGCACTTAATTCAGGCTAACCTGCGCTTGGTGGTGAGCATTGCCAAAAAGTATGTCGGTCGCGGGCTCTCCCTGCTGGATCTGATCCAGGAGGGCAACATTGGACTGATGCGCGCCGTCGAGAAGTTTGATCATCGCAAGGGCAACCGTTTCAGCACCTACGCCACATGGTGGATCCGTCAGGCTGTCACGCGCTCCATTGCCGAGCAGGGCCGGACGATCCGTCTGCCCGTGCATATGAGCGAGTCGGTCAGCCAAGTGAAGCGTACCTCCGAGCGGCTCTCGCAGTCACTGGAGCGCCAGCCAACCGCCGAAGAAATTTCCATTGCCCTCGGTCAGCCGGTTGATCGTATCGAGCGTGTGCTTGAGGCGGCCCGCCGCCCGGTCTCACTTGAGACGCCGGTGGGGGATGAGGGTGAACATACGCTGGGAGACTTCCTGCCCGACGACGACCTGCCGACGCCCGGCGACTTTGCTTCGGCCCAGTTGCTTCGCCGCGACCTTTGTGCGGCGCTGGATCATCTGAGTGAGCGCGAGCGCCGAATCATTGACTTGCGCTATGGCCTCGTGGACGGTCGGCGGCGTACCTTGGAGGAAGTTGGCCGCGCTCTTGGGATGACTCGTGAGCGTGCCCGTCAGATCGAGGCCGAGGCTCTGCGCCGCTTGCGAA
Organism: uncultured Oscillochloris sp.; assembly: GCA_903920315.1. Lineage (GTDB taxonomy): Bacteria > Chloroflexota > Chloroflexia > Chloroflexales > Chloroflexaceae > Oscillochloris. Next base: position 5,335 of record CAIXLU010000102.1, on the reverse strand, counting down.
GCCCCGATGTCGGCCAGCATCTGCGCGATTACCTGGAATGATCAGGTGACGGGCAATGCTTCCCATCAGAGAGAGCAAAAGGGGAGAGGCGCTGTAGCGCCTCTCCCCTTTTCTGTTCTTCTTAGTGTTTAGTAGCGTGGGCGCGAGCTAGAGCCACCGCCACGCATCTGGTCGAAGCAGTCACTACAATAGACAGGCTTGGTACCGCGAGGGACGAAAGGCACCGTCGTCTCCTGGCCACAATTGGCGCAGGTGACCTTGTACGACACACGCTCACGTGGGGCTGCCGAAGCCCCCGCCCCGTAGGACGAGGAGGACGAAGAGCGCGGCGGGCGATCCTCACGGGAGCCGCCGCCCGAGCTCATCTGCGACTTGCGATTCTGCCGGCACGACGGGCAGCGCGTTGGCTCATTCACAAAGCCCTTCGATGCATAGAACTCTTGCTCGCCGGCGGTAAATACAAAGTCCATCCCACAATCCCGACAGGTTAGGGTCTTGTCCGCGAAGCTCATGGCTCGCCACTCCTTGAAATGGGTCTAACACCGAGGTTGGTCCGCGCCTGGGTAGCGAGCAGGTTCGCCGATCCCGTCCCGACAGGGGATCGTAGGAGCCGAGTGTGCCGTTTCGCGTATGCCAAAGCCGTCCCAGATATTCCCGTATTATACTCCTTTTTTACTTATCTGCAATAGGAATTTTTTGGCATTCCCACGCCCGTTATGATGAATCACCGATAGAACAGGGGAGAGGCAAGCGGAGAACGGAGAGATGCTATAATGCTCGCGTCTCCCCTAGGTACTACCACGGACGTTATACATCACATATAAGCCGGTAGACCGCCCTATGTCGCCTTTAGGAGCGTTGCCGTGTCTGCTCCGTCACAGCCTCCGACCGAGAAACTCAATCTGTGTCTGAGCGCATTGTGCGCCCAGCCCACCGGAACAGGTCATCCTTCCGACCTCCGGTCGGGCGCAGAGGCCGTCGCTGCGCAGTTGCGCGGGATTGGGATGCATGTGCGGATTCTTCCGACTGCCGGAGCGCCCGTGGTGCTGGGTCACATTGCTGGGCGGGTGGATCGTACATTGCTGCTTTACCATCATTACGATACCGCGTCGCCCGGCCCCTGGCGCGAGTGGTCGCATGAGCCACTCCTGCTTGCTGAGCGATCAGGCATGTTCTATGCCCGTGGCGTTGTGTCCGGTAAGGGTCCCTTGGCTGCGCATATCCAGGCGATCCGTAGCATTCTTCAGACGGAAGGTACGCTCCCGTGCGGCGTGACGATCATTGCCGAGGGACATGGCATGAGTGGGAGTCCGCACCTGGCCGATGCGCTGTCCGCCTATGCCGATATTATTCGCGCAGATGCGTGCCTGGCCAGTCAGGGCGAGCGTGATATTCACGGGAGGCCGCTGTGCTACAGCGGTACTAAGGGCCATCTTCAGGTACGGCTGCACGCCCGCAATGGTACGTACCCTCTGCCTGCCAGCCTGGCCCCAAGCGTGCGCAACCCGCTCTGGAGGCTCACGTGGGCGCTTACCTGTATCAAGGGTGACGATGAGGATATTAAGATCGAGGGCTTTTACGATAGTGTGGAGGGGCCGACCCGTGCAGAGAACGACCTGCTGCGTCAGATCGAGATTGACGAGGCGGCACGCCTGCGAGCCTGGCAGCGCAAGGATTTTCTCTTCGGCATGAGCGGACACGCCTTGGTACGTGCCGAGGGGACGCTGCCCACCTGCAACCTGAGTGCAATCACCTGCGACCCGGCCGGCGACGCCGCACGCATCCCGGCATCGGCGGAGGCTACCCTCGATTTTCAGTTAGTACCCAATCAGCAGCCCGATGCAACGCTTGCACAGCTCCAGGCACATCTTGCCGAGCGCGGATTTGCCGACATCGCGGTCGAGCGCCTGCCTGGCGGCTATCCGCCGGCCAATACGGCCCACGACGCGCCGTTCATTGGTCTGGTTGCCGCAGCCGGCACAGCGGTCTACGGTGTTCCCCTGAGTACTGTACCTGCTGGCCCGATTGCCTTGCCCCTCCAGTTGTTTGTCGGATGCCTTGGTTTGAGCGCCGCTACAGTCGGGCTTACCCGGCCCGACAGCGCCATCCACGGCCCCGATGAGCGTATCTCCATTGATGATCTCTCCCACCACGCCCAACTTCTCAGCGAAATTCTTACCGCGTTCGCGGGCTGATTTGACGCACCCCCATGCACATGGTACTATGTCGCGGTTAGCCGGGGTAGCTCAGCGGTAGAGCAAACGGCTCATAATCGTTAGGTCGCGGGTTCGAATCCCGCCTTCGGCACCATCGAACAACTGATGCGTGACACGTGATGCGAGACGCCTCATGTGTCACGCATCACGTCATGTTATGGACGATTCTCTGCTCGCTCGCGTCCATCGCTTTCTGACAACCCAGGGGCTATTTCGCCCTGATGCACTCCTTGTCGTTGCCGTCTCTGGTGGCCCCGACTCGCTCTGTCTCCTGCACGTCCTGGCATCACTCGCTCGATCCGGCGGCCCACAGCTTCATGTGGCCCACCTCGATCACGGCTTCCGTGGCGAGCAGTCGGCTGCCGAGGCCCGTGCTGTGGCCGATACCGCCGCCGCATGGGCTATCCCCGCTACCCTCTCGTACGCCGATGTCCCCGCCTTAGCCCGCGCCTCTGGCGAGGGCAGTCAGGCCTCCGCTCGTCGCGCCCGCTATGCCTTTTTCTCAGAAGTTGCCCGCGCCGTAGCGGCCCATGCTGTGGTCGTAGCTCACACCGCCGATGATCAGGCCGAGACGGTGCTGCTCCACGCTCTACGCGGGGCCGGCCCCGCCGGGTTGCGTGGCATGCGCCCGGTTGTGGCCTGGGAGGAGTGGGCTGTGAATCATGCAGCATTGAGCGTTGAGAATATTCTATTCTCAACGCTCAATGCTGCATTATTGATCCGCCCTTTGCTGGAGACCACTCGCGCCGAGATTATGGCCTACTGTGCGCAGAATCATCTGGCTCCCGCAGAAGATCCGAGCAATAGTTCGCCGCGCTATGCCCGCAGTCGGGTGCGTCACCAGTTGCTCCCGGCCCTGGCGGCGCACAATCCGCAGGTGGTGGCGGCTCTTGGGCGCACTGCCCAGATCTGCGCCGATGACTATGCCTTTATGCAGGTGGCCCTCGATGCCGTTTGGCCAGCCCTGGTTGTCGAAGTGCCCGGCGGGCTGGAGTTGGGCCTGGAGGCATGGCAGGATCTGCACCCCGCCCTGCGCCGCTACGCCCTGCGCCGCGCCGCCGCGCATCTCGGCACCGCTGAGTTGAGCTTTGCCCAGGTCGAGGCGGGCCGCGCTGCGATTGATTCTCGGCGCAAGGGTCGGGTCTCCCTCGCCCACGGGCTGCTACTCGATGTCGGCTCCACAAGCGCTTACATCAGACAATCATGCGATTCGCGCACAATACCCGATGAAAATGGCCGATGGTGTCCGGCTATTGACTATCGGCTATCGGCTATCGGCTATTTTGATATGAGAACCCTCGGCGCGCCTGAGTCAACCGAGTCTCCCCAACTCGCTACCGACACGCTGCTTATCACCACGCCGGGGCGAACACCCCTTGGCGGTGGCTGGATCTGCGTTGCCCAGCACGAGCCGCCTGCCGAAACCTCGCCCTGGTGGGTCGCTATCCCCGCCGAACTGGCGAGTCGTCTGGCCCTGCGCGTCCGCCGTCCTGGCGACCGCTTTCGACCCGCTGGCGGACGTGGTGGACGGCGGATCCAAGATTTTTTTGTTGATCGGAAAGTCCCCCAACGCCTGCGCGACGCCTGGCCTATTCTGGTTGCCGACGAGGAAATCCTCTGGGTAGCGGGCCTGCGCGCCGCTGAGCGGGCATCTGTGTCGGGGGCAGAAGATGTATTCTGGATCGGGATTGGCAGAGAAGAGGAACAGCAAGACCATGCACACTGATATTGACAAAGTGTTGATCGCCAAGGAGCAAATCCAGGCGCGGGTGCGCGAACTGGGCACGCAGATCTCCGCCGATTATAGGGACGAGTCTAACCTGTTGCTGGTGGGCGTGTTGAAGGGCTGCACGATGTTTATGATGGATCTGGTACGGGAGATTGATGTCCCTGTCACCTTCGATTTTATTGCTGTGGCCAGCTACGGCCAGAGTACCGAATCCAGCGGTGCGGTGCGTATGCTCAAGGATCTCGACGCCGACCTCGCCGGGCGCAATGTGCTGATTGTCGAGGATATTATTGACAGCGGGTTGACTCTGGCCTACCTGCGTGGTCAGTTGTTAGGTCGTGGCCCGGCCAGCCTGCGCATCTGTACGCTGCTCAATAAGCCCGAACGCCGTGCTACCGATGTGCCGGTAGATTACCTAGGCTTCGATATTCCTAACGAGTTTGTGGTAGGCTACGGTCTCGATTATGCCGAGCGTTACCGTAACCTGCCCTATATTGGTGTGCTCAAGCCCGAGGTGTATGGGGGGTAGCTGGGACTGCAGATTGCAGATTGGGGAAAGCGAAACATTCCGACGGGCGCGATAGGGACACAGGGACGCTTCGCTGGCGCTCAGCGTGACATAATAGCGAGCGGTAAGATCCGCAATGTGCACTATTCATAGCGGGCGAAGATCCGCCGATAGAGCGGCGAACTCTGCAGCAATTGCTCGTGCGTACCCGAGGCCGAGAGCCGCCCGCCCTCCAGCACCAGAATCAGGTCGGCCCAGCGGATTTGCGAGATACGGTGGGTGATCAGCAGCACGGTGCGGCCCTCCTGCGCCGTGCGGATGGCCTGCTGGATCTGATCCTCAGTGGCGCTATCAATCGCGCTGGTGCTGTCATCCAGAACCAGGATGCGCGGGTCGCTCAAGAAGGCTCGTGCCAGGGCAATACGTTGGCGTTGGCCGCCGGACAGAGTCATACCTCGCTCGCCCACGACGGTATCGTAGCCCTCGGGGAACCCGCTAATAAAGTCGTGGGCTTGGGCAGCCTGCGCCGCTACGATCACTCGCTCACGACTCGCATCCGGCGCCCCGAAGGCGATATTATCGGCGATGCTGCGCGAGAAGAGGAAAATATCCTGCTCAATCGTGCCGATCTGTGATCGCAGCGAGTCCATGCTCCAGTCACGTACATCCACACCGTCAATCAGCACTCGCCCGGCGCTCACCTCGTAGGTACGGTTTACCAACTGCGTCAGAATACTCTTCCCGCTACCCGTCTGCCCGACAATCGCCACCGTCTGGCCCGCTGCGATGCGGAAAGAGATATTTTGGAGGACAGGAGCCGGGGGCGGGGAGCCGGGAGCCGGGGGCGGGGAGCCGGGGGCGGGGAGCCGGGAGCCGGCTCCC
>CAIXLU010000101.1 GCA_903920315.1 uncultured Oscillochloris sp. | reverse complement strand
TGTGGTAGACGGTCAGCGGATTGAGAGCGATCACGTAATTCTGACCACGCAAACTCCCATTGCCCGGCGGCTGCTCCCGCCCGAGGCGAGCAGTGTCTCGGCACGCTGGCAGCGGATGGAGGGATTCCTGGGGATTGTCTGTATGCTGCTGGTGCTGCGCAGATCGCTCACACCCTACTACACCCTAAACATCACCGATGAGCGCATCCCCTTCACCGGCGTGATCGAAACCACAAACCTGATTGATCCCGCCCACGTGGGCGGTCATCATCTCGTCTATCTGCCAAAATACGTAGCTCCTGGCAGCCCCTACGCCACAATGCCCGACGATGATCTGCGTGTCGCCTTCCTGGGCTACCTACGGCAGATGTTCCCCGATCTGCGCGACGATGAGATCGCTGCCGTGCGGATCGGTCGCGAGCGTTATGTTGAGCCGCTGCACCCAGTTGGGGCCACCAACCTGATCCCCGCGCTCACCAGCGAGATCGCCGGGCTTTACCTCGCCAACACCGGCCAGATCTACCCGCAGTTGACCAACGCCGAGTCCGTCTGTGCCTACGCCCGTCAGGTCGCCGGCGAGGTATCGCGCCGCGCCACTGCCCCGCGCCACCCGGCGGCGCTTGTTGCAGCCTAAGGCATGTTTCAGATTGACAGTCACCTAGCCCTCACCTCCTGCCCATCTCCCAAGGGGAGAGGGGCGTATATCTCGTCCTGGTGCGGAATACTCCCCCTCTCCCTCTGGGAGAGGGGGCTGGGGGGTGAGGGCTGACCGGCAGCGATTAGGCAAGAGATACGTCACACGGTGACGTATCTGCGCTACTGCATTCTCAAAATAAGCAGGTACCCCTATGCGCAGCCATAGTATTGATACTGTCGCCACATCACCAGCCCGCGCAGAGACACGTGCAAGCAGCTTATGGACACTGGTACTTACCGCTATCGCTCTTGGCGACGCCGTAGGCGTGGCGGTTAGCTTTGCCCTTGCCTACACCCTGCGCTTCTGGGTTGGCTGGGAGATTTTTCGTGGGGGGTATGTTCACCCCGAATTCTACGCCTCCCTCACGGGGGTACTCGTCTGCTGCTGGGTTGGTATTTTCGCGCTCTATGGACTCTACAACCCGCATAACCTGTTTGGAGGTACCCAGGAATATATACGCATCTTCAACAGTAGTACGCTGAGCGTGCTGCTCGTGGTGATGATCACGTTCCTCATGCCCGACTTCGTGATCGCACGGGCATGGCTGCTTATGGCGTGGGCCTTCACTTTGCTGATCACCACCCTCTGGCGCTTCAGTGCCCGCCGCCTCGTCTACACGATACGTCGAGCCGGCTATCTCACCGAGCGGGTAGTCGTCCTCGGCGCAAATGCCGAGGGTATCGCAGTCGCTCAGCAACTCTGTGCCACACCTAGCTCTGGCATCACAATTATCGGCTTTGTTGACGATACCCTCAGTCCCGGCAGCGAGGTAATGCCCGGTGCCTCCGTCCTCGGCCCCGTTTCGTCCTTCCAGACGATTGTTCAGCACTATGCCGCAGACGTAGTCATCATCGCCGATACCGCCATCGTGCGTGATCGCCTCTCCACAATCTATGGCGCAATGGAAACCCTGCACCAGATTGACGTGCGCCTGAGTCCCGGCCTCTTCGATCTGCTCACCATCGGTGTTCAGGTGCGCGAGCAGGGCTTTGTCCCGTTGCTCGCCCTGAACAAGACTCGCATCACCGGGCCGCACGCCTTCGGCAAGGCATTGATTGACCGCATTGGTGCCCTGGTTGGCCTGATCATCCTCAGCCCGCTCTTCCTGATCATCGCTCTGCTGATCTGGCGCGAGGATCGCGGGCCGGTGATCTACCGGCGGCGGGTGATGGGATCGGGGAGCTGTAGTTTTGATGCCTTCAAGTTTCGTACGATGCGACTCGATGGCGATACGCTGCTCAGCCCCGAGCAACGCCAGGAGTTGCGCGAGAGCGGCAAACTAAAGGCCGACCCACGGATCACGCGGATCGGAACCTTTCTACGTCAGACAAGCATTGATGAACTGCCGCAACTCGTGAATGTCATCCTTGGTCAGATGAGTCTTGTCGGCCCGCGCATGCTCACCAAAGAAGAACTGAC
>CAIXLU010000100.1 GCA_903920315.1 uncultured Oscillochloris sp. | reverse complement strand
GATAATCGTCTTTCTGGCGCGGCGAAAACCGTAGATCCGCTCCATACACTTGCGCTGGAACGACTCGTCACCGACGGCCAGCACCTCATCCGTGATCAGGATGTCGGGGTCTACGGCGGTGGCCACGGCAAAGGCCAGGCGCGTATACATACCCGACGAGTAGTGCTTGATCTCGGTGTCAATAAAGTTGCCAATATCGGCGAAGGCAGCAATCTCAGGCAACTTGGCGTTCATCTCGGCACGGCCAAGGCCCATCAGCGAGCCGTAGAGGAAGATATTCTCGCGGCCCGATAGTTCGGGGTGAAAGCCACTGCCTAGCTCCAGCAGGGCGGCGATCCGCCCGCGTGTAGATACCTGGCCACTGGTCGCCTCCAGAATACGGGTCATCAGCTTCAGCACGGTACTTTTACCCGCGCCGTTATGTCCCACCAGACCCAGACTCTGGCCCTGCTCGACGGCAAAACTCACATCGCGCACGGCCCAGAACTCCTCACCGGGCGGGCGACGACTGAGCATCCCGGCTACCCGCTCCTGGATGGTGTCGCGGCGCTCGCGGTGCAGAATGAACCGCTTGGAGACGTTGGAAAACTCGATAACGGGTGTCATTGCTAGATTTCCTCCCCAAACCGTCCGCTGCTGCGCTCGAAGGCCCAATACCCCGCCACCAGGATGACCAGGGCCATCACGCTGACCCGCAGCAGGCTGGAGAGGGCTGGCACGCCAGGGGTAGGAATCTGGCCGATCAGCACGGCGGAACCGTAGAGCGATTCGCGGTAGAACTCAATCAGCGAGGCCATCGGGTTGAGCCAGCGGATCAGCAGCACCATCTTCCCGTCGCCGAAGTTGCTCAGCGGGTAGATTACCGGGGTCAAAAAGAACCAGATGTTGATCACAATACCTACAAGATGAACGACATCGCGGAAGAAGACCGCCACCGCGCTCAGTAGCATGGCCACCCCAGCCAGCATCACCGTCTGGATGAGGATCATCACGGGCAGGTAGGCGAAGCTCCAGGCCAGGTTCAGGTGACCAATGGTGGTGAGTTGCACCAGCACGATGACGACGAACATCATTGGCAGCGAGAGGACAAAGTTGGTCAGGCTGGAGAGGACGCTGACCAGGGGCAGCACCTCGCGGGGGAAGTAGACCTTCTTGATCAGGGCGGCTCCATCAATCACGCTGCGCGTGCTGGTCATCACAGCCTCAGCCGCATAGTTCCAGGGCAGCAGGCCAACGATGATAAAGACGGGGAACTGGGCGATACCGCTGGGCATCAGGACGCTGAAGACCACCACATAGACCAGCATCATGCCCAGGGGAGCCAGTTGTGTCCAGAGGTAGCCGAGGGCGCTGCCCTTGTAACGTGAGCGCAGGTCGCGCAGCACCAAATTGCGGATCAGCTCGCGGTAGCGCCAGATCTCCTCGACCTTCGCCATTAGATGCGCGCTGCGATCCACAGCGACACCGACACCGCCGAAGATCAGGCCGAAGAGGGTCGCCAGGCCGATCAGCTCGGGAATATGGCGTGGCTCAGGATCGGCGGGCAATCCGGCAGAGATACGCCTCGCCGCGCCGGGATCGTCTACGTTGAAGCTGGCCTTCAGGGGGCCGAGCATGTACTGGAGGGTCGCGTTGATCGCACGCAGCCGGGACACATCGCGGTTGCGGGCATCAAGCTCCGCAGCAGCTTGCGCGGTCGTTTTGGCGCAGGTGACCAGAGCCGCCTCACGGTCGGACTGTCCGGCACTCTTGCAGAGCGTATCGAGGGTGGCATTGCGTGTATTGATCTCAAAGCGCCAGAGGTCGTAGCGCGCCTCCAGGGCACGGGCGAGATCCAGTTGCTCCTCACGGGGCAAGGCAACCACATCACGCGAAATCGAGATCGGCTCGATTTCACGCGACATCGGGAACGCCTGGGTGCGGATAATCTCGCGCAGCAGCAGGTCGAAGGGGCCAGGCGCAGCGGTGCGCTGGTCAAGGGAGAGCCAGAGTTCCCAGCCGAGCAGATTGCGCAGAACCTCGCGCCCCCCGGCGGCGCGGATGTGGCGAGCCAGTTCGGCAGCCCCCGCGTTCGCCAGGGACTGAGCCTCGGCAGCGCTGGAGGCCACCCCGCGCACCAGCACTGTTCCCTGAGCCGAAGGAATGTACTGCACCCGAAAATTCGGCAGGCCAAAGCGCAATTCGCGGCGGGCCAGAGCATCCTGGCGCAGCGTCTCTAAGGCATCAGCCACGGCCACATCCAGCCCGGTGCGCCCAGGAGTCACCGGATTGTAGATCCCGCCGTAGCGCCCCATGTCAAACTGGGTTTCAGCGGTGGCGTAGTAGACCAGAGGTTGCGAGAGGAGACGCGGCGCGGCCACGGCTAAGGCACCGGCCACGCAGAGCAGCACCCAGAGCCAGGGGAGCAAGGGCGAATTGAGGATGGTGAAGAGCGTATTGGGTAACGCCCACGGATTATCAGGTTTCTTTACCGTATGAGACATATATGGGTATCTCCACGCACTAGTCTAAACAATGCCCGCCGGTGGGAACGAGCTTCGCCCCTACTCAACCTCCACCGACTTCCCCGCACCCAGGTCAATGATGATGGTTTTCGTTGGCAACTGTAGGCTCAGGCCGACCAGATCCGCCGCGCCGGGGTTGCTCACCTGGAAGCGATGATCGGGCAGGGAGGTAATCTTCACCTGTGACACGGCGCGCTGCCAGTCGGCAATCTGGCTGAAGGGTGCCACCCATACGGCGGGATTCTCGGCGGCACTGCGCACCACACGCTGCCATGCGGCGATCTGCTCAGGCGAAGTCACTTCCTCGGTGTGCGCCCAGATGTCAATCATGCCGCCCTGCGCAATGGCCCGCTCGATCTGACTCAGAGCGAGGTCGGCTCGCTCGGGCTTGAGGTAGAAATCTGGGCAGGCCAGAATGCGGTTTTCGCGGCCAGGCACCCAGCGGCAGCGCGAGTCGGCCACCAGACCCGTGCTATCCAGCGGGAAGAGATTGTACTGAGCCTGATCGCTCAGGCGGGTCACGGCCACGATCCCGGCCTGCTCCAGCGTATCCCAATCATTGTCGCTCAGCCCCGAGCTGCTGCTCCAGGGGAAGGCAATCGCACGAGCGGGCGGCACCCCGCGCTCGGCGGCAACCTCGTCCCAGATCTGGAGATCGGCCTGCCACGTGACTGCTCCCACATACCCGCCAAAAAAGTGGCTAAAGGTGTGGCTCTGGATCTCCTGGCCCGCGCCCAGCAACCTCGGCACCAGGTCGCCAAAATACCAGGCCGGGTTAGACTGCACCGTGCCGTAGGGATCGTCGCCAAACCAGGGCGTTGTCGTCCAGCGATCGGATGTCCAGCCGTTAGCCTTGGTCGCCCACTCAAAAATCGGGTTGTTCAGGAAAATGCGCCGCTCGCGGTTGCCGAGCAGGAAGTTATAGCCGGTGGCGAAGTAGGTGGCGCGCACGTGGTAGGGCTGGAAGATCGCCAGGATGGTGGTGATCCCCTCACGCATCCGCATCCCGCGCTGTAGGTAATCCTGATCAACGTTGGGATCGCCCACCGAGCGTGAGTGGATCAGGCCGCCCATCGCGGTCTCCCAATCGAAGCTAAAGGCCACGGCAGCCTTGTGCCCGCCGGGCCAGGGCAACACCGTGAGGTCGTGGGTTAGGACGTGATCATCCGAAAAATCCGCCGTCAGATCCGCGCCGCCTGCCCGCACGTGCATCGCATCAAGGTAGATCCGGTCGTCGGAGGCTGGCTCGATCCGCACCGCGAGGGATGCCGCGTTCAGCGGAGACATAAAACTGGCCCCGACGGGCGACCAATCGCGGGTGGCGGGCGTCCAGAGCCGCACCGGCTGCCAGACGGTAGTATTGGCAGGCAGCGCGTTCCCGGCGGCATCAGCCCAGCGAAAGACTAGGCGCACGCGGGTGGTCGAGTCCAGGGGCGAGTCGCTCAGGGCGAAGCTGCTGAAGCAGTAGCGGCTATAGCCGCTCACCGGCATTGGCGGGGTCTGGACATAATTGGCGATGCCGATCATCTGGAGCGCCCGCCCATCGCCGTCAAGGTCAAAACCCTGACCATCCACGGCGGGGCCGCGCAACTGGACGCCACCAGCCCCCCTGTCCCAGCCGACGGGCAGGCCAGACGTATCGTTGGATGCAGACAGCGTGGCGTTGGGGAGCAGTTCTGCGGCAAGGAATGGCACATAGGCGCAGCGATCAACCCGCTGTTGGACAAAGATCAGCACGCCCAGGATGCCAACACAAACCGAGAGGATCGCGGCACCGAAGAGCAGTCGTCGTGGGAGCATCAGTCGCTATCGTAGGTGAAGTGGCAGCAAAGCGTCACATTGTAGCATATCTGTGGGGTTTGCAAAGCTATTTAAAGACCCGACAGCCAGGGCATGAGCAAAGTCCGCAGGAACCCGGTCGCCCGGCGACTGAAGGATGCTGTCGGCGAATCGCGAGCCAGCGGTCGTGTACGCGATGATCATGAAGACAGGCTGCCGATATGCTACGATACGACCCCTATACCGATGGAACCCGATCCGTTTCGTATGGAGTCGGCTTAAATCGAGTTTAATTCCCCACTTCACTGTACACGATGTCGGAATGTGTAAAGCGTTTCGGCTAAATCCATCGCCAAGTGGGGCAGATTGCCTTCAAGGTAGCCGGTTTTTACCCGCCGGTGGGGGAATTTCACGAACCGATTCCGAATATAAGCGAACGCCAAGAGTAGAGCATCTCAATATGCACCCAAGAGTGTGTGGCATTCCTCACACTCCATCTCGCTCAGGAGCCGATGCTCAAGGTTTTGCCACTCGATTGTACCGGGCTGAAGTGGGGAGCGCAGGCGCACACTCGACCGAAGACATGCACCATCGGTGATGGGGATAAGTCGTCCTTCGTCTGGCCGCACCCAACACGCCCACAGCCGACCCCACGGTGCGTAGCGCATAATCTGGCACACCTGCATTCGCCCACAGCGGATAAGGTGGAGCCACGCCCCCGGCACGATGATGTGCCCGTCAATATCGTGGTAGTTGATGTCGGGGTACCTATCCATGGTACAGACTCCTTAGCAGTGCTGCCGTTTTTCCACATATAGACGCGATCGTGTCTCTCCAAAGCATACTACCTGCTTGGCACGGGAAGGATACACGCACACGAAAGCAGCACAAGAGGGTTTCAGGGATGGTTCACCATCCCTGAAACCCTCTCTTTTGCGAAAAGACGATCCTAGCGGCCCGGTGCGCAGGCGGGTGGCTGGATAAGCCAGGGCGAGAAGAGAATATTGTTTCCCACCGAGTCGCCACGGCCCAACGGGTTCGTATCAGGTTCATACGGCCCAGAGGCATCGCCCCACCAGTTATTGCGCATGTCTACCAGCACCTCGCTGGTCGAGCCACGACCGAGGCCATAGGTGAGATAGGCCGAAATGACCGGCGGGATATGCTCATCAACAAAATTATCCACAAACGCTAGGCTCATGGGCGGGACGCCGTTCGGGTTCACCTGCACCGTCTGTGTTCGCAGGCTAAAGCCAAGGCCATCGCCTACCAATGCGTTACAAGCGATAGTGCCTTCAAGTGGGCCGTTTGTGACCACCTGAAAATTTGGCGTACCACCACGGATCAAGTTGCCGCCGATGCTGAGGATAAGACTGTTGAACGTACTCTGGTTCGCAACCCGCACCATCGGCGCACCATCGCTGAGACGGTTGCCGGCAATCCGGTTATTCTGGAGCGTGATGGTTGTGCCACGGGCGGATGATGCATCAAGGGTTGCGCCAAACGGCACATCATTACCCGCAATCTCGGTATCCCGCACCTCCAGTTTTGTGTCGGTGACGAGGATTCCGCCGCCGTTATCAACGATCCGGCTGCCACGAATCGCCAGCCCGCTGTTATCCACCGCCATCACCGTACCACCCGCCCCACCGCCGCGCACGTCCGTATTCTCCAGAACAATAAAGCTGTTGGGGCGACCGAAGATCCCGCTCCAGCGGGCGCGGGTGCTGCCCACAAAGCGCACACGCCGGTCAGGCAGGCCGAGGACGAGCAGCCGCGCACCGTCAACATAGATCGAGACACCGGGGTCGAGACGCACCTCAACACCAGGTTCAATAATGAGTTCAGTGCCAGGGGCAAGTTGCACATCGCGGCGCACAATAATCGGACTCTGGCCAACAGTCCAGCGCACAGTGCCATGCAGCACATCAACCGGCGGTGTCGTGGGCTGCACCGGCGCATCCGTCGGTGTCGGCGGAGGCTCCTTCGGTGAATCTGGCATGCTCGTGGGTTGAGACGGAGGAGCTGTTGGTGGGATGGGCATCGTGACCACTGGAGGGAGCGTCGGGGGCCGCGTGAGCGTCGGGATGCTGGTGGACTGCTGACCCCCGGCGGTGCGTGTCGGCAAGGACGGAGGCGGGATCGTCGCTGGGATCGGCGTGGGGTTAGAGGTTGGCTGAGTTGGTGCCGTGCCGTCCGGCTCCGGGTACGGGTTTGCCTTAGGGGTTGGCGAACTCAAGGAGAAACCGCCCTGGCTTGAGGACGTAGGGCTTATCGTCGAGAAGGACTCGGCGCTCGGGTTTCCCGTCGCTATCAGTCCAGGGGTCTGTCCCAGCGCAGGGGTCTGACCCAGCGCAGAGGTCTGGCTCAGTGTGGAGGTTTCGCCCAGCGTGGGGGTTTCATCCAGCGTGGGGGTTTCATCCAGCGGATACGGATATGGATACGCGCCCGATGTTGGTTCGACTCCAGCGGATGGTGAAGCGTCCGGCTCTGGATACGAACCGCTCGTTGGCTGATCAGTAGGCGTGCCATTAATAATCGCTGTTTGCCCCTCGATTGGCGTTGTGGATGACGCTGGTCCTACCTGATTGCCCAGATTTGGCGTAAAGAGAAAAGTCAGGGTGACCGCCAGAATCAAAAAGGCCAGTGCGCCAAGTAAGAGCAGCGTATCACGACTGAAGCGCGGGCCAACAGAGCGGTCGGGCTGAGGTGATTCATCCTGAGACACGAAGGCGCTCCGAGGGTAGCATGCGAATCCTCAGCGCATCTTACCACAGGCAACCGGCAACCGGCAACCGGTAGGATGCAGGGTTGATGCAAAGTCCTGCCACCGTATCGCCGTGGGGCTGAAGCCCTCGGCTCTTGGTTAGCGAAGGCCGCCTAACGCGGCCTGCCTGAGCCCGCGTAGGCGGGCTTCGTCCCAGAGAGCCGAGGGCTTCAGCCCCACGGCAGGCGAAGACGGGACGATACTACTCAAGGGTAATAATGCCGAGGCGCAGGGCGGCCAGTACCGCTTGCATGCGGTTGGGCTGGCGCAGCTTACCCAGGATGCTCTTAATGTGCGAGCGCACCGTCTCCTCGGTGACAGTGAGGGAATCGGCCATTTCTTTGTTGGATCGACTCGTCGCCATCAGGCGCAACACATCCAGTTCGCGGGGGGTGAGTTGGGGCGGCAACAGAGGTGGCTGGGGCGCATTGGTGGCCGACAAGCGCCGCAGGACACGGCGGGTGATGCTGGGCTGGAGGTACGCCTGGCCACTGGCGATCACCCGGATGGCGTGGAGCAGTTCGTCGGCGGGGGCGTCCTTGAGGACGTAGCCATCGGCACCGTGTTCCAGGGCCGTCATCACTTCTTGCTCTGTATCCACGCCCGTGAGGATGAGAACTCGCGAGTGTGGGGAGATCGCTTTGATCGCACGGCAGGCCAGTGCCCCGCCCATCCCAGGCATTTTCAGGTCGAGCAAGACAATACCAGGACTGAGGGTGCGAGCCTTCTCCACCGCCGCCACACCGCTCTCGGCGTCGCCCACCACCTGAATATCCGCCTCCAGTTCCAGCATACTCTGGAGTCCGCGACGCACAACGGCGTGGTCGTCTACAATCAGAACGCGGATCATAACTCACCATCTGTATGCTGCGGCTGCACGCCAGATCCTACGCGGTGAAGCGGCAGCGTCACCGTGATCGTGGTGCCCTCGCCGGGGGCGCTGTCAATGCGGAGTTGTCCGCCGAGGGCCTCGGCACGCTCGCGCATGCTCGCGATGCCGTAGCTCCCGCTCGCGGTACCACCGGCGAGGGCGTTGGTTGGGTCAAAACCTAGACCATTGTCGGCGACGCGCAGGGCCACTTCGGCACCCTGGCGCAGCACCGTAAGTTTAGCCTGACGAGCGGCGGCGTGCTTCACCACATTATTCAGAGCCTCCTGGGCGATGCGGTAGATCTGTCGGCGCATGAGGGGGGGGAGTGCGTCGAAGGCCAGATCGACCTGGAGGAAGAGCTGTGGCCCGGGTTGCGGCGCGATCTCCTCAAGGTAGCCGACAAGCTCGCCCTTAAACCGCTCTGCGTCCAGATCATTCGGCCAAAGGTCGAAGATTGCACGGCGCAAAGCCTGGGCTGCCTGCTGGGCCTGCGGCAGCAAGTAGACTAACTGATCGCGCACGACATCGGGCCGATCCGGGAGCTGGCGAATGCAGGCACCAATCGAGTAGGTGATGCCGTAAAGCTGCTGTGAGATCGCGTCGTGGATCTCCAGGGCAATCCGGTTACGTTCCTCCTCGACGGCGAGGCGCTGGGCACGACCGACCACCACCTGGATGCCGCCGATCATCACAGCGGCGTGGCTTGCCACAAGCTGGAGTAGATCGCGGTCGGCAGGCGTGAGCGGTCGCTCGCCCAGAGGGTTATCCACAATCAGGATGCCGAGGGGCTGGCCGAGCAGCACGAGAGGCAACACCGCGTAATGACAGAGGCCGAGCAGGGCGTTCGTTTGCTCATCATCCGTCGGTGGCAGGCCATCCGTGACAAGCATGGCCACACCACTGTGCAGCGCAGCCACCAGCGGCGAATCCCCGTTATCTGTGGGCAAGCGGGCCGTATGCGGCATGAGTTGGAGGTGGGAGCCAGGGCTGCTTGTGCTACACAGCCAGCCGGTGAGTACCGCATCATACGGCTCAAGCATGGCCAGAAAGGCGCGCTCGTAGCCCAGGTCGGTGGTGATCAGGGTCAGCACGCGCTCGTGGATCTCGGATGTGTCACCGGTTGACTGCATGGCGATGGCGAGGGCGTGGGTGACATGAAAGATCCGGCTGACGCGCTCAAGCTGCTCATGACTAGTGGCCAGGGCGCTGTTGAGTTGTTCCAGATCGGCAACGCGACGGCGCAGAGTTGCCAGTTCATCGTCCGGGTCGAGTTCTACGTGGTTGTGGGCGTGTTCAGTCACGGATTCATTATAGCACCCGCCGGGGGAAGGGGGATGTCG
Organism: uncultured Oscillochloris sp.; assembly: GCA_903920315.1. Classification (GTDB taxonomy): domain Bacteria; phylum Chloroflexota; class Chloroflexia; order Chloroflexales; family Chloroflexaceae; genus Oscillochloris. The sequence goes on along the minus strand of CAIXLU010000100.1, from coordinate 4,481 downwards.
CGTGCCATTCGTTAAAATCACGTATATTCCCCTACAGGGGTGACGAATCCCCCCCCCATTGGTGATTTTCATCACAACACAAACTATGTATTATAATGGGGAAGCATCAAACATGTTCCTGTGCGGTCTTGAAGGAGCTATGGCGTAGACCGTAGCAGCGATCCCGAACGTGTCCTCAACGCCGGAATACTCAGTAACTGGAGAGTATGCCCACGGAGGACGCGACGCACGACGGAAGAACGGCTTGTCAGTGCCAAACTGACCGTCTCGATCGTGGCTACGGCGAGACGTACACTCGGCCTGTGGACTAACAAGGCCATTCTCTGGATGGCGTGTTGGGATGACGCAGGGATTTCTAGCGCGTACCTTGTGGGTACGTAGAAAGTAGCAGAATACAGGTATGGCCGGATCGAACGACGGCGCGCCGAAGAGCCGATGGTCCTCGGGCGTAGCCCCTTACGTCGAGATGGGCTACTGGGACGCCGATTATCAGCCTAAAGACACCGACATTCTGTGCGCGTTCCGCCTTGTGCCGCAGGAGGGGGTTGACCCGATTGAGGCTGCTGCCGCCGTGGCCGGTGAGAGCAGCACCGCCACCTGGACGGTGGTGTGGACGGATCGGCTCACAGCTCACGAGCACTTCCAGGCCAAGGCATACCGGGTAGACCGCGTCCCCGGTACGGATCAGTACATCGCCTATATCGCCTACGACATTGATCTGTTCGAGGAAGGCTCGATTGCTAACCTGACGTCGAGCATCATCGGCAACGTGTTTGGTTTCAAGGCGCTCAAGAGCCTGCGCCTTGAGGATATGCGTATCCCGCCGATCTACACGAAGACCTTCCTCGGCCCTCCCCACGGTATCGTGATGGAGCGCGAGTTCCTGAACAAGTTCGGTCGCCCGCTGATTGGTGCCACCACCAAGCCCAAGCTCGGCCTGAGCGCCCGCAACTACGGTCGCGTGGTGTACGAGGCGCTGCGCGGTGGTCTCGACTTTGTAAAGGACGACGAGAACATTAACTCGCAGCCCTTTATGCGCTGGCGCGACCGCTTCCTCTTCTGTATGGAGGCCGTCAACAAGGCCGCAGCCGTCACCGGCGAGGTGAAGGGTCACTACCTGAACATTACCGCCGGCACGATGGAGCAGATGTACGAGCGCGCTGAGTTCGCCAAGGAACTGGGCAGCATCATCGTGATGATTGACCTGACCGTCGGTTACACGGCGATCCAGAGCATGGCTAACTGGTGCCGCAAGAACAGCGTCATCCTGCACTTGCACCGCGCCGGTCACAGCACCTACACCCGCCAGAAGACTCACGGTATCAGCTTCCGCGTGATCAGCAAGTGGATGCGCCTCTCTGGCGTTGACCACATTCACGCCGGTACGGTGGTCGGCAAGCTGGAAGGCGATCCGAACAGCGTCCAGGGCTTCTACGCCACCCTGCGCGAAAGCAAAGTCGCGATCAACCCGGTTCAGGGTCTCTACTTTGAGCAGGACTGGGGTTCGATGCCGGGCGTGTTCCCGGTGGCCTCGGGCGGTATTCACGCCGGCCAGATCCACCAACTGCTGCACCTGCTGGGCGAGGATGTCGTGATGCAGTTTGGCGGTGGCACGATTGGCCACCCGGATGGTATCGCCGAGGGTGCCGCTGCTAACCGCGTTGCCATCGAGGCGATGATCCAGGCCCGCAACGAGGGTCGCGATTACCTGAACGAGGGGCCGGAGATCCTAGAGCGCGCCGCCAAGTGGTCGCCGTCGCTCGCCAAGGCCCTTGAGATCTGGAAGGACATCACCTTCGATTACGCGAGCACGGATACGCCGGACGCGGTGGTGACCCCCTCCTAAGTAGGGAGGGAGGGCTTCGGGGGGCGCGATCCTCCCTCGCCCTCCCCCTCGTTCTTCTCTAGCAGCATACGGAGCTTAGCACTATGCGAATCACCCAGGGAACCTTCTCGTATTTGCCGGACTTCACCGACGAGCAGATTCAGGCGCAGATTCAGTACTGCCTGAACAACAACTGGCCGATTGCCATTGAGTACACCGACGATCCGCACCCGCGCAATGTCTACTGGGACATGTACGGGCTGCCGCTGTTCGACATCAAAGATGCCGTAGCGATCATGCAGACCTTGTCCGAGTGCAAGGCCACCTTCCCGCAGCACTACATCCGCATCTCCGGCTACGACCGCTCGCTCGGTCGGGCAACCACTGCGCTGCAGTTCATTGTCCAGCGCCCTGATGACGAGCCCGGCTTCTACCTGGATCGCCAGGAAGTGAGCGACCGCCAGGTGCGCTACACCATCCGTTCGCACTCCGTTACCCGACCACGGGGCTAAGGCCACATAATCACCATGACAGATACCCCAGCCACCCAGGGCGATCAGATCGATCTGGATCAGGTGTGGCAGAGTTCAGACATCCAGGCCCTGCTCGATAAGCTCAATGAGGAGCTTATCGGGCTGGTGCCGGTGAAGACGCGCATCCGCGAGATCGCGGCGATGTTGCTGGTGGCTCGTCTGCGTGAGCAGCATCAGATGTCCACGGATCGCCCGACCTTGCATATGAGCTTCACCGGACGCCCCGGTACCGGCAAGACCACCGTGGCCATGCGTATGGCCAAGATCCTGCACTCGCTTGGCTATGTGCGCAAGGGACATCTGGTGGTGGCCTCGCGGGACGACCTGGTAGGCCAGTATGTGGGCCACACCGCGCCAAAGACCAAGGAAATTCTCAAGAAGGCCATTGGTGGGGTACTCTTCATTGACGAAGCGTACTACCTTTATCGGCCCGAGAACGAGCGTGACTATGGGCAGGAGGCGATTGAAATGCTCCTGACGGCCATGGAGAACCAGCGCGACGATTTTGTGGTTATCCTGGCCGGCTACAAAGAGCGGATGGATACCTTCTTCCAGTCGAACCCTGGCTTTCACTCACGCATCGCCCACCACGTCCACTTCCCGGACTACAGCCTGGACGAGTTGGTACAGATTGCTGAGCTGATGGTGCGGCAGCAAATGTACAGCTTCGACGACGACTCGCGGGCCGCCTTCCGTGATTACCTAGAGCAACGCGTGCAGCAGCCGCACTTCGCGAATGCCCGCAGCGTCCGTAACGCGCTGGATCGAATCAAGCTGCGTCAGGCGAACCGGCTCATCCGTGCCGGAGGCAGTATTGTCACCAGCGACCTGGCCCGTATTGACGTTGAGGATGTGCGAGCTAGCCGGGTCTTTCGCGGCGGAGCTTCCGCAGAAACGTCCGCCTGATTCCTTTTTTGGCGCGTAGCGCCAGTGGCCCTCATGATGCTTCAGGTGTTTGGCACTGCCGCTAAACGCCTGAGGCGTCACGCCATATCGCTCTGCAAGAAGGCCGTATCACATCCTCCTTCGCGGGAGCGAATCCTCCTGAGCAGACCCACCAACCGCGCAGGTTTAGTAGAGAAAGCGATCAAGCGTATGCGCAAGCGACCGATTATCCTGGGGATTGTGGGCGATAGCGCCGCCGGGAAGACGACGATCACCTCCGGGCTGGTGAAACTCCTCGGTGCCGACCGGGTAACTCACGTCTGTACCGATGACTACCATAAGTACGATCGGCGCGAGCGCGCCGCGAACGGTATTACCGCCCTCCACCCAGACTGCAACTATCTGGATGTGATGGAGCTACATCTGGAGCGGTTGCATTACGGTCAGCCCATCCTCAAGCCGGTGTACGACCACGACACGGGTTCTCTCGTGCGCCCCGAGTATGTCCAGCCCAAGGAGTTTGTGATCGTCGAGGGTCTGCTGGGTTTCTCCACGGCGATCATGCGCCAGTTCTACGATGTGAAGGTCTACCTTAATCCGCCCGAGGATCTGCGCAAGGTCTGGAAGATCAAGCGCGATGTGACCAAGCGTGGCTACAAGCCCGAGCAGGTGCTGGCCGAAATGGAGAAGCGCGAGCCTGACTCGGCAGCATTCATCCGCCCCCAGCGCGATCTGGCCGATATTGTGGTGCAGTTCTACCCGCCACCCGATGTGCCGGTTGAGGAGGCTGGGCCAACTCTGAACGCACGGCTCACCCTGCGCCCCACTATTCCTCATCCCGACTTGACCTATCTCTGTGAGGATGATGGGCAAAGCCCTGGCGTGCGGCTGGAGCTTGGCCGTGATGGCGGGCGACCTGTGGATATTCTGGAGATTGAAGGCACGGTCTCACCGGATCATGCCAACCGACTTGAGCACGCGATCTGGCAGCACCTGCCCGACTTGGCTCCGCTGCGCGGCGACCAGTTCGGCGACTACAGCGACCGCAGTGAGACGCGCCACAGCGACCCGCTGGCGATCACGCAGTTGCTGCTCACGTATCACCTGCTGCGCCAGTACAGCGGAGTGGCCAATCTCCCCTTTGCTCGTCCTGTAGCCGCCCTGAGCCGTATGGCTTTGCCTACTGTTACTGAGTAGGCGGGTCATCGTGTAGGAGACACAGCAGCCGGGGTACCGCG
>CAIXLU010000099.1 GCA_903920315.1 uncultured Oscillochloris sp. | reverse complement strand
CCCTGCCCCACGCTACCGGCGATGTGCTGGTGTTTGTGGACGATGACCTGCGCCTGCCGACCGACGCGCTGCGCACGCTGCTGCCGCATCTCTGGCTGCCTGGCAACGGAGCGACCTTTGGCCTGGCGCGCTATGAAGCGTGGGAGACGCCCTGGTCGAGCCTGATGAGTCTGTTTGTGAATGCCAGCGCCCTGCCGAGCTATGTGCCATTGACCTACCTGACCGAGTCGTATACAGTCACTGGGCACTGCTTCGCCCTGCGCCGCGAGGTCTTTGCTGCCGCTGGAGGATTCACGCAGATGGAGGGGCGGATTGACGATGATCACGAACTGGCTCGACGGGTGCGCGCCATCGGCCTGCGTTGCGTGCAGACGCCGCTGATTTACGGGGTGGAAAATCGTCTATCTACGGCGCGGGCCTATCATACGCAGATGCGGCGCTGGATCACCATCCCGCGCCTGACGATGCTGCCACATCTGAGTGCCCGTGAGCAGATCGCCACGTTTGTCAGTTCGGCGGGGAACCTGCTACCGCCGCTGGCCGCGCTGATTCTACTGGGAGGGCCACGTTCTCTGCGCAAAAATTCCCGCGTGGGCGGAGCGATGGCATGCCTTAGCCTGTTCCTGGCCACCTATGCGCTGGTGGATCACACCTACCTCGGCAGCGTCACCCCGATCCGGCGCTGGCCCCTGCTGATCATCACCGCCCTGATTACGCCGCTGCACATTCTCGCCATTAGCCTCGGCGGCGACGAGATCGAGTGGCGCGGACAGCGCATCCGGGTGCGGCTCGGCGGTGGGCTTGAGGTGATTGCAGATTGTAGATTGTAGATTGTAGATTGAGAACACCCGCATGAGACATCTTTTGCCACGAATCGGCAATCGGCAATCGGCAATCGGCAATCGGCAATCCGCACTGCTCGCACTAGCTCTTGTCGAGCGCGTCTGGAAACATCTCGCCGTAGTGCGCTTTTTCCGTCGTCCGTCGAATTCTGAGGGGTTGGGGGTATCCCGCTCCTTGGTGAGCATCATTCAGCCGATCCTGAGCGGCGACCCGGCCCTGGCGGGGGGATTGGCCGCAAACCTGGACGCACCATCGGCCTACCGGCGCGAGTTTCTGTGGCTGGTTGATACGGACGATGCGGCGGCACAGGCGATCTGCGCCGATCTGATCGCGAGTCATCCGCAGGTAGATGTGCGGATGATCCTACTGCCTCCGCCCGCCGTTACCGAAAATCCCAAGCTGATCAAACTGGTGGCTGGCGCACGGGCCGCCCAGGGCGAGATCATCTGCGTGCTGGATGATGACACGCGCATGCCGCCCTACGGCCTGGAGCAACTGCTACCCGCCCTTGATACTCCCGGTGTTGGTCTGGCCTTTGGCCTGCCCTACTACGTCAGCTTCGACAGCATCTGGTCGGCCCTGGTGGCCTGCTTTGTGAACAGTAACAGCCTGATGACCTACCTGCCCTACGCCAGCCTGAGCGAACCGCTGACGATCAACGGCATGTGCTACGCCCTGCGCCGCGATGTGCTGGAGGCGATTGGTGGTTTTGGGGGGCTGGAACATATCGTAGCCGATGACTTTGCGGTGGCCCAGCGAGTGCGTGCAGGCGGCTACCGGCTAGTCCAGACCGGTCTACGCCACGCGATTGCCACGACCGTAGATGGGCCGGGAGCCTACGCTCGGATCATCCAGCGATGGCTCATCTTCCCCCGCGAGTCGCTGATGCGGCACCTGGCACCGCGCAAGCTGGCCCTCTTCTATGGTGTCACTCTGATGCCGCTGGCTGGCCCCTGGTTAGCCTTGCTCGGCATCTTCGGTCGCGGGCCAAATCGTGCGCTCGGATTGGCCTACCTTGTCTACAGCTATGTAATCTTCGCCCATCTGGAGGCGGCCTACCTGGGAAACCCAACGCCCCGGCGCTGGCGATGGCTGGTGCCCTTCGTGTACCTGCTTACGCCGATCCAGGCTCTGGCTGCACTGCTCTCCCCCCAGCGTATTAATTGGCGCGGCCACCTGATCGCCGTAGAGCCGGGAGGTGGGATACGCATCCTGCGACACCGGACACCGCTGGTTTAGGCTCAATACTTTTCAGATAAGCCGTCAGATGCCGACCACGAATAGGTCACGAATACGCGAATAAGGCTCTGCACCGGGCTATTCGTATATTCGCGTCCTCTTCGTGGTCGGCGCGGCATGGCCTTATTCGAAAAGTATTGGGTTTAAGCTCACACCTGCTCAAGCAGATGCTGGAGCGCGGGAGCGGCAGCGGCGATCTCGGGGGGCAGCGTATCGCCACGTAGGATTGCCTGACCCAGGACCGAACTCTTGAAGAGCAGCAATTCGCGCTCGATCTCGCTGCCCATCGTTACATCGCGCTGGATCTTGCCGTCGCGGATGGTGATCACGCGCTGGGCGGCCGCAGCTACCTCGGTATTATGCGTCACCAGCACGATGGTTAGTCCGCGCTCGTGATTGAGCCGGGCGAAGAGGGCCATAATATCGGCGGTGGTGGCGCTGTCGAGGTTGCCGGTAGGCTCATCGGCCAGGACAATAGCCGGCTCGTTGGCGAGGGCGCGGGCGATGGCAACGCGCTGACGCTCGCCGCCGGACATCTGGCTGGGCAGGTGGTCGGCGCGTTTGGTTAGACCAACGAGATCGAGCAACTCAACGGCGCGGGCGCGGCGGGCACGACCGCTGAGGCGCAGTTCGTACATCGGTACTTCCACGTTCTCGCGGGCGGTAAGCGTGGGCAGCAGATTGTGGCTCTGAAAGACAAAGCCAATCGTCCGGCCACGGAAGCGATCAATATTGCGCACCTTGGTGAGGGGCGTGCCGTCAATGATCACCTCACCAGAACTGGGCGTATCCAGGGCACCGATCAAGTTGAGCAGGGTGGATTTGCCCGATCCCGACGGCCCAATAATCGCCAGGATCTCACCGGCGGCCACCTGTAGATCAACTCCGTCAAGGGCGCGTACCAGCACCCGATCACCGAACACACGGGTGAGTCCACGGGTTTCTAGGACAATGCGCTCAGGCATGGAAAATTCTCCTATTCATACCGCAGCGCCTCCAGCGGGCTGAGGCGCACCGCACGGAGCGCCGGCAGCAGCCCACCGACCACGCCGAGGGCCAGAGTCATTGCGCCGACGAGGGCGAAGGTAGTCGGGCTGTAGCTTGGGGCTAGGAAGGTGCCATAGTCGGGCGAAAGGCCGATCAGCCAGTTGATGATTAGGCCCATTCCAGCTCCTGCCACCGAGCTTACGGTGCAGAGTGCCAGGGACTCGCCAAGGACGGTACTCAGGATGCGCCGACGGCTCCAGCCGAGGGCGCGTAGCACGCCGATCTCCTGGGTACGCTCAAAGACGCTCATCATCATCACGTTTAGCATGACGATTCCGCCTACCAGCACCATCAGCGCCATGATGCCGTTCATCGCCGCCGTGGTGGTGGCGAAGTCCTGCATGCGCTCAGTGAGATCGGCGGTTGGGCTGGCCATAATGTCCGTGTAGCGCCGCTCCATACTGCGGGCCACGGCGCTGGCCTGGGCGCTGTCGTACAGGGTGATGCCCACAAAGGAGACTTGGCGCGGCTTGCCGAAAATGCGCTGGGCCTCGCGTAGCGGGATGACCGACCCGGCATCCTCGAACGCGGCTCCGGTCTCGAAGATGCCAACGATTTTGAAGCTGCTCCCGCTGAGTCGGAGATTGTCGCCGATGCCCTTCTTGAGACTGTTGGCGGCTATACGACCGAGGATTATCTCACCGGGACGCTGGAGGGGACGACCCTCCTGCACCGCGTAGTGGGCTGCATAATTCTCACGCGGGTCGAGCCCATAGACAATAAAGAAGGGTAGACCGGGCACGGTGGTGGTGCCGAAGATCAGACTAGAGACGCTCTTTACTGCCGGGTCAAGGCGTAATTGCGACACCGTACGCTCATCAATGACGGAGAATGTCGCGTCCGAGGCGTTAGCCTGTTCGATGATGATGTCGGCTTGGCCGGCGCTGAGCAGGCTGGTGAACGTGATCTTGGTACCCTCGATGATGCCGCTGAGGGCGATCACAAAGCCGATGCCGAGCCCCAGGCCGAGAACGGTCATCATGGTGCGGGCGGGACGGCGCAACAGGTTGCGCACGGCGTTGAAGCGGACGACCCGGCTGAGCAGGCGGGCCACCGGGCCAAGGCTAACCGCCGCGCCGCTCTCCGAGCGCATGGCCTCAAGCGGGGAGAGCCGCGCCGCACGCCATGCCGGGTAGCCGCCGCCCACCAGGCCAAGAACGAGGGCCACCACAAATGCCTGCGCCCCGGTGGCCGGATCCACGCCGCCGCTGAGTAGTCCCGCCACCGCCGGAGCCTGGGAAGCTAGGGCGATCATCCCCGCGCTCAGGCCCAAGCCGATTACCCCGCCGAT